>NZ_JBLVYK010000002.1:116624-385804 GCF_048284255.1 Enterobacter cloacae complex sp.6700776
TTCGTGCGGTCTGTGTGTCGGGTGGCGCTTACGCTTACCCGACCTACAACGGTCGTGCGGTCTGTGTGTCGGGTGGCGCTTACGCTTACCCGACCTACAAAGTTCGAGGATTTATGTAGGCCGGGTAAGGCGTAGCCGCCACCCGGCTTTGTTCTACCAGGTCCAGGTTTTACTGGGCGTCACCACCGCCGGCAACGGCACATCCCATTTCTCCACGGGTAATGCCTCCACGCCCTGACAATCATGCGCATAGCCCACCGGCTGCAACCCGTACTGCTGCCAGTTTTGTAGCGTTCTGTCGTAAAAACCACCGCCCATTCCCAGGCGCTGTCCCTGCTCGTCAAACGCCACCAGCGGCGTAATCAGCACATCCAGTTCAGATAGCGGCAGCACATCGCGCACGTCGAGTTTGGGTTCGGTGATTTTCAGACGATTCACCACCAGCTCGCTGTGCGGATGGTAGTGCAGAAACAGCAGATTGCCCCGGCTAAAGGGATGCAGCACCGGCAGATAAACTTTTTTCCCGGCGCGCCAGAGCTGGTCGATAAGTGGTTGGGTATCCAGCTCACCATCAAACGAAAGAAACAGGGCGACGGTGTTTGCCATCACCACAGGCGGATAGGCCATCATACGGGCGGCGGCCTGCTGGGCAAACTGTGCCTGTTGTTCGGCGCTTAAGGCACGACGACGCTGGCGAATGAGCTGACGGATATCCTGGCGTGAAGCAGAAACTTCAGGGAATTGAGTCATGGTTGTTGGTAGAAGAAGAGAGAGGGAATCTCCGAGATGCCGCCGCAGGCTGTAACCCTTGAACCCTTGGTTCAAGGTGAATGTGTCGTCATAGTTTTAAGGCTTCTCGGACGGACCGAGCATGCTCACCAACCATGGAGCGCCACATTCTTGTGGTATGAAATATCGGCTCAGGGGACTGGCCCGCTTGCAAACATCTCAGAGAAATTTTGTCTTCACAGTTACTCTACCATAGTCAACTGAGAAGTGTTATTCAAACTTTGGTCCCGGTCTTTCAGGACTGCGACCTTGATCAAGCAATGCCTGTTCAATGGTCTGCTGGAGCATTTTAATGCGCTGCTCCATGCTTGCCGCGTAATCGCGGGTCTTCGCTTTTTCCTGAGTCAGTTCATAGCTGATGTTCAACGCGGCGATGAAAACCAGCTGCTCAGTATTTGTGACTCTAGTGCGTTCTTTTAGATCTTGCAACCGCTGATTCAAATCGTCCGCAGCCTGATTCAAAGCATCCCTTTGTTCAGGCGGACAATTCACTCGCAGTGAACGGCCAAAAATCTGGAGATCGACGGGTTGTGCAGACATGCCACCTTCCTGCTGATTGACTGCGCTGCCTTCGCTTACTGCCCCGGGGGCTGCGAAGGGGCGACACTATAGCTACCCTGATGTGAAGATACAAGCCCTTTTCTGGTATCACCAGGGTCCAAAGTGGTAGCATATCATGAATATCCTCCCTTTGATGACGAATGCGTATGTCTATACAGAACGAAATGCCTGGTTACAAGGATTTAAACCAGTTACTGAACCAGCAGGGAGTCGGTCTAACCCCTGCCGAAATGCACGGTCTGATCAGCGGCATACTGTGCGGCGGAAACAGCGACAGCTCATGGCTGCCGCTGATCCACGACCTCACCAACGAAGGGCTGGCGTTTGGCCACGAACTGGCGGAAGCGCTGCGTAAAATGCACGCCGCAACCAGCGATTCCCTGGAAGACGATGGCTTTCTTTTTCAGCTTTATCTGCCTGAAGGCGACGATGTCAGCGTTTTCGATCGCGCTGATGCGCTCGCGGGTTGGGTAAACCACTATCTGCTTGGCCTGGGCGTAACCCAGCCTAAACTGGATAAAGTGACCGGCGAAGCGGGTGAAGCCATCGACGATCTGCGTAACATCGCCCAGCTCGGCTACGATGAAGACGAAGACCAGGAAGAGCTGGAGATGTCTCTCGAAGAGATCATCGAGTACGTGCGCGTGGCGTCTCTGCTGTGCCACGACAACTTTACGCGCTCGCAGCCGACCGCGCCGGAAGTTCGCAAGCCAACATTACACTAAGAAAAATAACGCACAGGAGGGTGTCATGGTTATCTCCAGTCAAGAGTATTCTCGCCGCCGTCAGGCGCTGCTGGCAAAAATGCAGCCGGGAAGCGCTGCCCTGATTTTCGCCGCGCCGGAAGTGACGCGCAGCGCCGACAGCGAATACCCCTATCGCCAGAGCAGTGATTTCTGGTACTTCACCGGGTTTAACGAGCCGGAAGCGGTACTGGTGCTGATTAAAAGCAATGACACCCACAACCACAGCGTGATTTTTAACCGCGTGCGCGATCTGACCGCGGAAATCTGGTTTGGTCGCCGCTTAGGGCAGGAGGCGGCGCCGGAAAAACTGGGCGTGGACCGCGCGCTGGCCTACAGCGAAATCAACCAGCAGCTCTATCAATTGCTCAACGGCCTGGACGTGCTCTATCACGCGCAGGGTGAATACGCGTATGCGGATGAGATTGTTTTCACTGCGCTGGATAAGCTGCGTAAAGGCTCACGTCAGAATTTGTCTGCACCCGCGACCCTGACAGACTGGAGACCGGTAGTGCACGAGATGCGCCTGTTTAAGTCTGAAGAAGAGCTGAATGTGATGCGCCGCGCGGGCGAAATCAGCGCCCTGGCGCATACCCGCGCCATGGAAAAGTGCCGTCCCGGTATGTTCGAGTACCAGCTTGAAGGCGAAATTCACCATGAATTTAACCGTCACGGCGCGCGCTTCCCGTCCTATAACACCATCGTAGGCGGCGGGGAAAACGGCTGCATTCTGCACTACACCGAAAACGAAAGTGAACTGCGCGACGGCGATCTGGTGCTGATTGACGCCGGCTGTGAATATCAGGGTTACGCGGGCGACATCACCCGTACCTTCCCGGTGAACGGTAAATTCACCCCAGCGCAGCGTGAAATCTATGACATCGTGCTTGAGTCTCTGGAGACCGCGCTGACGCTGTTCCGCCCTGGCACCTCCATCCAGGAGGTTACGGGCGAGGTGGTGCGCATCATGATTACCGGGCTGGTGAAGCTTGGTATTCTGAAAGGCGATGTGGACACCCTTATAACCGAAAACGCCCATCGTCCGTACTTTATGCACGGCCTGAGCCACTGGCTGGGGCTGGATGTGCATGACGTGGGGGCATACGGTCCGGAACGTTCGCGCGTGCTGGAGCCAGGCATGGTGCTGACCGTTGAGCCGGGGCTGTACATCGCGCCGGATGCCGACGTGCCGGAACAGTACCGCGGGATCGGCATTCGTATTGAAGATGACATCGTCATCACCGAAACCGGTAACGAAAACCTGACCGCGACCGTGGTGAAAAAAGCCGACGACATCGAGGCGCTGATGGCGGCGGCACGCGGATGAGCGTAATCATTGTTGGCGGAGGCATGACCGGCGCTACTCTGGCGTTGGCTATTTCGCAGTTAACCCAAGGCCAGCTTCCGGTGCATCTGGTTGAGGCGGTCGCGCCGCAGGCGGCCGATCATCCCGGTTTCGACGCCCGCGCTATCGCGCTGGCGCAGGGAACCTGTCAGCAGCTTGCGCGTATTGGGATCTGGCAGGCGATAGCGGATTGCGCAACGGCGATCGGCACCGTTCACGTCAGCGATCGCGGGCACGCCGGGTTTGTGACGCTGGATGCCCACGATTACCGGATCGAGGCGCTGGGGCAGGTTGTCGAGCTGCATGACGTAGGGCTGCGGCTGTTCCGTCTTTTACAGGACGCGCCTGGCGTCACGCTGCACTGTCCGGCGCGCGTCGCCAGCTTTAGCCGCCGTGACGAAGCCGTCAGCGTGACGCTGGACAACGGCACCACGCTGGAGGGGGAACTGCTGGTGGCGGCGGATGGTTCACGCTCCGCGATCGCCACGCAGTGCGGCGTCGAATTGCGCTCTGAACCCTATGGGCAGGTGGCGGTCATCGCTAACGTCTCTACGGCTGGCACGCATAACGGCAGGGCATTTGAGCGCTTCACTGAGCACGGCCCGCTGGCCATGCTGCCGATGTCGAACGGGCGCTGCTCGCTGGTGTGGTGCCATGCGCAGGACCGGGCCGATGAGGTTCTCTCCTGGTCCGACGAACGTTTTAGTTCCGAGCTGCAGAAAGCCTTCGGCTGGCGGCTTGGGCGTATCACCCAGGCCGGAAAACGCGTGGCCTATCCGCTCGCGCTGACGACCGCATCGCAGACTGTCTCCCATCGCGTCGCTCTGGTCGGCAACGCCGCGCAGACGCTGCACCCCATCGCCGGGCAAGGCTTTAACCTTGGCCTGCGCGACGTGATGAGCCTGGCTGAACTACTGGCGCAGACGTGGAGCGAACAACAGGATTGTGGCGCATACTCAGTGCTGAGCCATTACCAGAAACGACGTCAGGCGGACAAAGCGGCGACCATTGGCGTTACCGACGGTTTAGTCCACCTGTTTGCCAATCGCTGGGCACCGCTGGTTGCGGGTCGCAACCTTGGGCTGATGGCGATGGAACTGTTCATTCCGGCACGTGACGTGCTGGCGCAGCGGACCCTGGGTTGGGTCGCGCGTTAAGGAGTAATCACCGTGCAAAATGTTGATGTCGCCATTGTCGGCGGCGGAATGGTAGGACTGGCGCTGGCCTGTGGTTTACAGGGCAGCGGCCTGCGCGTGGCGGTGCTTGAGCAAAATGCGCCGCAGCCTGTGGCGCAGGATGCACCGCCGGAGCTGCGCGTCTCGGCGATCAATGCCGCCAGCGAAAAGCTACTGACGCACCTTGGCGTCTGGTCTGAAATCGTGGCGCTGCGTGCCAGCTGTTACCATGGCATGGAAGTGTGGGATAAAGACAGCTTCGGCCATATCGCGTTTGACGATGAAAGCATGGGCTACAGCCACCTTGGGCACATCGTTGAAAACGCGGTGATCCACCACGCGCTGTGGCAAAAAGCGCAGCAGTGCAGCGACGTCACGCTGATCGCACCGGCGAAACTTCAGCAGGTGGCATGGGGCGAAAACGACGCGTTTATCACTCTTGAAAGCGGCGACATGCTGACCGCGCGGCTGGTAGTGGGTGCCGACGGCGCCAATTCCTGGCTGCGTAACAAAGCGGATATTCCGCTGACCTTCTGGGATTACCGTCATCACGCCCTGGTTGCCACAATCCGCACCGAAGAGCCGCATGGCGGCGTGGCGCGCCAGATTTTCCACAATGATGGCATTCTGGCCTTCCTGCCGCTTGCCGATCCGCATCTCTGCTCCATCGTCTGGTCTTTAGAGCCGGAGAAAGCGCAGCAGATGCAGGAGGCGACGCCGGACGCCTTTAATCAGGCGCTATGCGTGGCGTTTGATAACCGTCTGGGCCTGTGCACGCTTGAAAGCGAACGCCAGGCGTTTCCGTTAACCGGTCGCTACGCGCGTCAGTTTGCGGCGCACCGTCTGGCGTTGGTGGGGGATGCGGCGCATACGATTCATCCGCTGGCCGGGCAGGGGGTGAACCTCGGCTTTATGGACGCGGCCGAGCTGGTTGAAGAGCTGCGTCGTCTGCATCGGGAAGGTAAAGATATTGGTCAGCATCTGTATCTGCGTCGCTACGAGCGCAGCCGCAAACACAGTGCGGCGATGATGCTGGCGGGTATGCAGGGCTTCCGCGAGCTATTTGCCGGAGCGAACCCGGCGAAAAAACTGCTGCGCGATATCGGCCTCAAACTGGCCGACACCCTTCCCGGCGTCAAACCGCAGCTTCTTCGTCAGGCAATGGGCCTTAACGATCTTCCCGACTGGTTACGTTAATCTCGATCCCCGTCACACTTTATTTTCCCGGCCTTCGCGCCGGGGAAATCTCCTCGTTTGAAATAATCTAATTTCACGTCATTTTTCGCATTAGAAAATCTAATCTTACTCTTTTTATGTTACGGAAATTCGGCCCGTTTTTCCGCACGAAATACCACCATCTGCTAAATCCTGTTAGCTCGATGTTAATTTTATGCGGGTTTAATCGCATTTTACCAGTGAATAACTCTGTAGGCTTTTCAGCGATTTTTGGTCATAAGCTAATGTGATGACCCGTTTTACCTTATGGTTAACCGCCGGTTTCGGTGGTAAGTTCAGGTAAAAGAGAACGTTTGCGTCGGCCCTCGATCGCGAGGTCGACACCGGGTTTCACGGTGAATTTTTCAACGAGGAAAAGATGGCTCAACAGACTCCTTTGTACGAACAGCACGTGTTATGCGGCGCCCGCATGGTGGACTTCCACGGCTGGATGATGCCGCTGCACTACGGCTCGCAGATTGATGAGCACCACGCGGTGCGCACCGATGCCGGTATGTTCGACGTGTCTCATATGACGATTGTCGACCTGCGCGGTAGCCGCACCCGGGAGTTTTTGCGTTATCTGCTGGCAAACGACGTCGCCAAACTAAAAACGCCGGGCAAAGCGCTCTATACCGGCATGCTCAATGCCTCTGGCGGCGTGATTGACGACCTCATCGTCTACTACTTCACCGAAGATTTCTTCCGCCTCGTTGTAAACTCCGCCACCCGCGAAAAAGACCTCTCCTGGATTTCCCAACACGCTGAACCTTACGCCATCGACATCACCGTTCGTGACGATCTGTCGCTGATTGCGGTGCAGGGGCCAAACGCCCAGGCGAAATCCGCGTCTCTGTTCAGCGACGAGCAGCGCAAAGCAACCGAAGGCATGAAGCCGTTCTTCGGCGTGCAGGCGGGGGATCTGTTTATCGCCACCACCGGCTACACCGGTGAAGCGGGCTACGAAATTGCAATGCCAAACGAAAAGGCCGCCGATTTCTGGCGTGCGCTGGTGGAGGCGGGTGTGAAGCCTGCGGGCCTGGGCGCGCGCGATACGCTGCGTCTGGAAGCGGGGATGAACCTCTACGGTCAGGAGATGGACGAAGGCGTCTCACCGCTGGCGGCCAACATGGGCTGGACCATCGCGTGGGAACCGGCTGACCGTGATTTTATTGGCCGTGAAGCGCTGGAGATGCAGCGCGAGAAGGGCACTGAACAGCTGGTTGGCCTGGTGATGAAAGAAAAAGGCGTTCTGCGCGGCGAGCTGCCGGTGCGCTTCACCGATGCCGATGGCAATCATCGCGAAGGCGTGATCACCAGCGGAACGTTCTCCCCGACGCTCGGCTACAGTATTGCACTGGCACGCGTGCCAGCGGGGATTGGCGAAACGGCGGTGGTGCAGATCCGCAACCGCGAAATGCCGGTCAACGTGACCAAACCGATTTTTGTTCGCGCCGGTAAGCCGGTCGCCTAACTATTTTTATCAGGAGAACTTCAATGAGCAATGTGCCAGCAGAACTGAAATACAGCAAAGAACACGAGTGGCTGCGCAAAGAGGCGGACGGCACTTACACCGTTGGGATCACCGAGCACGCGCAGGAACTGCTGGGCGACATGGTGTTTGTTGACCTGCCGGAAGTGGGCGCAACCGTGAGCGCAGGCGACGACTGTGCGGTGGCGGAATCCGTTAAAGCGGCCTCTGACATCTACGCTCCGGTGAGCGGTGAAATTGTTGCCGTGAACGACGCGCTGAGCGACTCCCCGGAGCTGGTGAACAGCGAGCCTTATGAAGGCGGCTGGATCTTTAAGATCAAAGCCAGCGACGAAGCGCAGGTTGCCGCGCTGCTGGATGCGACCGCGTACGAAGCACTACTGGAAGACGAATAACGTTGTGCCGGATGGCGCTAACGCTTATCCGGCCTACAGATCTACGTAGGCCCGGTAAGCGTTAGCGCCACCGGGCAACAGCGTTACAGATAATTACGATTCACTGCACGTTTCAGGAACCATCGCTCATGACACAGACTTTAAGCCAGCTTGAAAACCGTGGCGCCTTCATTGAACGTCACATTGGGCCGGATGCTCAGCAACAGCAGGAGATGCTGAAGACAGTTGGCGCGGATTCATTAAACGCACTGATCGGCCAGATCGTGCCAAAAGACATCCAGCTTGCCACACCGCCGCAGGTAGGCGAGTCCACGACGGAGTTCGCCGCGCTGGCGGAGCTGAAGGCCATCGCCGGCCTTAACAAGCGCTATAAGTCTTACATCGGCATGGGCTACACCAACGTGCAATTACCGCCGGTGATCCTGCGTAATATGCTGGAAAATCCGGGCTGGTACACCGCTTACACCCCGTATCAGCCAGAAGTCTCCCAGGGCCGTCTGGAAGCGCTGCTGAACTTCCAGCAGGTGACGCTGGATCTGACCGGTATGGATATCGCCTCTGCCTCGCTGCTGGATGAAGCCACTGCCGCCGCTGAAGCGATGGCGATGGCGAAGCGCGTGAGCAAGCTGAAAAACGCCAACCGCTTCTTCGTCGCGGCGGACGTGCATCCCCAGACGCTGGACGTGGTGCGCACCCGTGCGGAAACCTTCGGCTTTGAGGTGATTGTCGACGACGCTGACAAAGTGCTGGATCACCAGGACGTCTTCGGCGTGCTGTTACAGCAGGTGGGCACCACCGGGGAAGTGCATGATTACAGCGCGCTGATCGCCGAGCTCAAATCCCGTAAGGTTATTGTTAGCGTCGCCGCTGATTTTATGGCGCTGGTGCTGCTGACGGCGCCAGGTAAACAGGGCGCGGATATTGTCTTCGGCTCAGCGCAACGCTTCGGCGTGCCGATGGGCTACGGCGGCCCGCACGCGGCGTTCTTTGGCGCGAAAGATGAATTTAAACGTTCCATGCCAGGCCGTATTATCGGCGTATCGAAAGATGCCGCCGGTAACACCGCGCTGCGCATGGCGATGCAGACCCGCGAGCAGCATATCCGCCGCGAGAAAGCGAACTCCAACATCTGTACCTCGCAGGTGCTGCTGGCTAACATTGCCAGCTTATACGCGGTGTTCCACGGTCCGGCTGGCCTGAAACGCATTGCCAGCCGCATCCACCGTCTGGCCGATATCCTGGCCTGCGGTCTGCAACAGAAAGGTCTCAGACTGCGTCATGAGCACTACTTCGACACCCTGTGCGTCGAGGTGGCAGACAAAGCGGCCGTGCTGGCGCGCGCCGAGGCAGCACAAATCAACCTGCGCAGCGACATTCACAATGCGGTCGGCATTACGCTGGACGAAAGCACCACCCGTGACGATATCCTGACCCTGTTCAACGTATTGCTGGGTGACGCACAGGGTCTGGACGTTGATACGCTCGACAAAGAGGTTGCGCTCGACAGCCGCTCCATTCAGGAAAGCATGCTGCGCGACGACGCGATCCTGACTCACCCGGTGTTCAACCGCTATCACAGCGAAACCGAGATGATGCGTTACATGCACTCTCTGGAACGTAAAGATCTGGCGCTGAACCAGGCGATGATCCCGCTGGGCTCCTGCACCATGAAGCTGAACGCCGCGGCTGAGATGATCCCAATCACCTGGCCTGAATTCTCCGAGCTGCACCCGTTCTGCCCGGCTGAGCAGGCGGAAGGTTATCACATGATGATCAACCAGCTCTCCGACTGGCTGGTGAAGCTGACCGGGTACGACGCGCTCTGCATGCAGCCGAACTCCGGTGCGCAGGGTGAATACGCCGGTCTGCTGGCGATCCGTCACTATCACGAAAGCCGCAACGAAGGCCACCGCGATATCTGTCTGATCCCAAGCTCTGCCCACGGCACCAACCCGGCCTCTGCCCAGATGGCAGGGATGGAAGTGGTGGTCGTGGCGTGCGACAAAAACGGCAACATCGATCTGGCCGACCTGCGCGCGAAAGCCGAGCAGGCAGGCGACAAACTCTCCTGCATCATGGTGACCTACCCGTCCACCCACGGCGTGTACGAAGAAACGATCCGTGAAGTGTGTGAAGTGGTGCATCAGTTCGGCGGCCAGGTTTACCTCGACGGCGCGAACATGAACGCCCAGGTGGGCATTACCTCTCCGGGCTTTATTGGCGCGGACGTGTCGCACCTCAACCTGCATAAAACGTTCTGCATTCCGCACGGCGGCGGCGGCCCGGGCATGGGCCCAATCGGCGTCAAAGCGCACCTGGCACCGTTTGTGCCAGGCCATAGCGTGGTGCAGATTGAAGGCATGCTGACCCGTCAGGGCGCGGTCTCCGCGGCACCGTTCGGCAGCGCCTCTATCCTGCCAATCAGCTGGATGTACATCCGCATGATGGGCGCGGAAGGGCTCAAGCAGGCCAGCCAGGTGGCGATCCTCAACGCCAACTACATCGCAACACGTCTGAAAGACGCCTATCCGGTGCTCTACACCGGCCGCGATGGTCGCGTGGCGCACGAATGCATCCTCGATATTCGTCCTCTGAAAGAAGAGACGGGCATCAGCGAGCTGGATATTGCCAAGCGCCTGATCGACTACGGCTTCCACGCGCCAACCATGTCCTTCCCGGTTGCAGGAACGCTGATGGTTGAGCCGACCGAGTCTGAAAGCAAGGTGGAGCTGGATCGCTTTATCGACGCGATGCTGGCGATCCGCAGCGAAATCGACCGCGTGAAAGGCGGGGAATGGACGCTGGAAGATAACCCCCTGGTTAACGCGCCGCATACCCAGAACGAACTGGTGGCAGAGTGGAACCACGGTTATACCCGCGAGCTGGCTGTCTTCCCGGCAGGTGTAGCAAACAAATACTGGCCAACCGTGAAACGTCTTGATGATGTTTACGGCGACCGTAACCTGTTCTGCTCCTGCGTGCCGATGAGCGAATACCAGTAACGTTGTTCCTGTAGTAACGTAGGCCGGGTAAGGCGAAGCCGCCACCCGGCTTTTTTATTGGGAGAAAAGAATGGCAATTGCATTGGTCACCGGCGCCAGCCGGGGTATTGGTAAAGCCACCGCGCTACAGCTGGCAAGCGAAGGCTACACCGTTGCGGTGAATTTTCATCACAACATCAAAGCCGCGACAGAGGTCATTAATCAGATCGTGGACGCGGGTGGTAAGGCCTTTGCCGTGCGCGCGGATATCAGCGATGAATCGCAGGTGATGGCGATGTTCGACAGCATCGATCGCGAAGGTGAGCCGCTCGCCGCGCTGGTGAACAACGCCGGGATTTTGTTTGAACAATCCTCCATCGAAAACCTCTCCGCTGAACGTATTAACCGCGTGCTGTCCACCAACGTCACTGGCTATTTTCTCTGCTGCCGTGAGGCGGTGAAACGCATGTCGCATAAACACGGCGGCAAGGGTGGCGCGATTGTGAATGTCTCCTCGGCGGCCTCACGACTGGGCGCTCCGGGGGAGTATGTGGATTATGCTGCCTCCAAAGGGGCGGTGGATTCCCTCACCACCGGCCTCGCGCTGGAGGTGGCGGCGCAGGGCATTCGCGTTAACTGCGTGCGGCCAGGCCTGATTTATACCGATATTCACGCCTCCGGCGGCGAGCCGGGGCGTGTGGATCGGGTGAAGTCGATGTTACCGATGCAGCGTGGCGGTCAGCCGGAGGAGGTCGCCCAGGCCATTACCTGGCTGCTGAGCGACAAAGCCTCTTATGTCACCGGTAGCTTCCTGGAGCTGGCTGGCGGGAAGTAACGTTACGACGCCAGCCACAGCCGCAGGCGCATTCCCCAGCCGCTGGTCCAGCCGGTGGTGATCGACTTCACTTCACCGTGAGAGATCACCACAAGCGTTGGCGTCACCTGAACGTCCCACTGACGCGCCAGTTCTCCGCTGGCGTCGTTGACCGTGGGCATCATCGCCTTCTTCTTCCTCATCCATGTTTCGAGCGTCGCGTTATCGCCTGAGCGCAGCGCAACCGACATCACGTTACCCCCGTCCGCGGCAATCGCCGCCACCGACGGCGTGGTGTAGCGGCAGACGCCGCACCATGTCGCCCAGACGTAGACCAGCAGCGGTCGCTCCTTACTCATGGCGATAAGATCGACGGGCTGACCGTCGAGGGTGTGCAGTGCCGTCGCGGAGAAATTCTGCGGCAGCGCGGGCTGGCGGAAATAGTCCACCGCCAGGCTCACGGCTACGCCAATCAGCAGCCACACGGCCAGCTCGCGCAGCAGGCGCGGAAGCTTACTTGCCACGGGCGTTTGCCAGCTGTTCTTTGACCAGCCCCTCCAGATCGTCATACGGGATTGCGCCCGCCACCATCTGGTCACCGATGATGGTCGCCGGGGTGCCCTGAATATTCAGCACCTGCGACAGGATCAGGTTCATCTTTACGCTGTCCATGGTTTTATCATCGGTTTTAATGCTGTCCGTCCCGGTCTTCACCTGCGCGGCGGCGATGCTGGCGTCATCGTGATAGCCCTTTTTCATCATCAGCCGCTGGTGTAGTGCCCAGAATTGATCCGGCGCCTGCTGCCACGTTGAGAGCGCCGCTTTCGCGGCATTTACCGAGCTTTGTCCCTTGAACGGCAGCAGTTTGATGATGAGCTGCACGTCGGGATTATCGTGCACGATTTTCTCCAGCATTGGGTCGAACTGCTTGCAATACGGGCAGTTGTAGTCTGTGAAGGAGACGATGGTGAGCTTCGGCGATGTCGCGCCGGTTCGTGGGCTGTTGGGGTCGTTAAACAGCAGTTTTGCCAGCTGGTCGTTGGAAGCGTCATCTGACGGTGCGGCGAAACCGAACGTTGATAACGACAGCAGAAGTAAGGCAACAAAGGCTCTCATGTTATTTTCCTTTTGCATCGGACAGGGTGCTCAGCACCGCTTCGCGGCTTAACAACGCAGGCAGCACGTGGCCCTGCGGTAATCCCGGTCCGTAGATCTGGTTAAACGGCACGGCGGCGCTGCCGCGCGTGGTTAAAAACTGGCTGATGGTATCTGAGGGGCGGCTCCAGTCGCCGCGCAGGGCGACAACGTCCGGGGCGGAGAGCGCGACCTGCACGTCGTCGCGCAGCAGTACGTTGTATTTATTGGCTTTACAGGTCACGCACCAGTCGGCGGTCACGTCGACGAACACCCGTTTGTTCTCCGCCAGCGCGCGGACAATGGCCTGCTCGCTGAGCGGCTGCCAGTGAATACGATCGCGGCGGGAGCCCTCGCCGCCGGAGCCGGAAACAAACGCGACTACCCCGGCCACCAGTACAGCTAATACCCCGGCGCGCAGTGCCGTTTGCCAGCGGTAGCGCCAGGCGGTGACCAGCAGCAGCGCAAGGATCAGTAGCACGCCCAGCGTAATGACCGGCAGGCTGCCAATGTGCACCGTCAGCAGGCTCAGCAGCCACAGCGATGAGCCGAGCATCATCATCCCCAGCACTACGCGTACAACGTTCATCCAGCGCCCCGGACGCGGCAACCGCTGGGCCAGCCCCGGCCAGGCCGCCACCAGCAGCCACGGCAGGCTCATGCCGATACCCATCGCCAGGAAGATCCCCCACAGCAGGGGAAGCGGTGCCGCCAGCGCGACCGAGACCGCCGTCCCCAGGAACGGCGCGGTGCAGGGTGTCGCCAGCAGCGTGGCAAAAGCGCCTTGCCAGAAATGACCCGCAAGCCCGTTACCGCCGCGCGTGGCGAGGAAGGTGCTGGCGCCGGAAGGGAGACGGATTTCAAACAACCCCAGCAGGCTGGCGCTGAAAAGCACCATCACCAGCGTCATCGCACCAATAAACCACGGGTTCTGGAACTGGATCCCCCAGCCGAGTGCCTGATTGCCTAAGCGTAAAACCGTCATCATCAGCGCCAGCGCGAGGAACGAGATCACGATCCCGGCTACCGACGCAAGAAACTGTCGGCGTACCTGACCCCGCGCCTGCCGTTCGGTTTGCATCAGCGTGCCCAGCTTCATGGCCAGCACGGGCAGTACGCAGGGCATGACGTTAAGGATCAGACCGCCAGCCAGCGCCATCAGCAGCACCCAGCCTAACGAGAGTGTCGGCGCGGCGTTCCCCGGCTGAATGCTCAGGCTGGACTCCTGCGCCTGCCCGCTATCGGCCAGAACCAGCGACAGGGTTTTGCCGCTGAGGTTGGGCGCGGCCTCGCCCCAGCTGTCCGTCACGGGCACGGTGGCGACCAGCGAATCACCGCGCACGGTGAGGGCCGGTTTGCCGAAATCAACATCATCCATACCGTCGATAAACAGGGACGGCGCCTGCCAGCCTGCGTCACGCTGCGCTGTTACGGTCAGCTTGCCGGGGGTATAGGTGGCGTTAAGCGTTGAGGTCAACCCGCCGCTGAGCGGAAGGGTGCCCATGGCCCGACTGAAATCGTAATCAAAACCGGCGCCTGCGGATGCGGTCATGTTCAGTGAAAACGGGTAGTCGGTAAGAATACAGACGTTGCTACAGGTGGAGAGAGTCAGCACGCCGCTCAGGATCGTCGGGACGTCGCCCCGCAGAGTGAGGGGAAAGCTGACATCGCCGTGATAGCCCTGCGTGGTGATACCCGCGACGTCGAAACGCTGCGGCACAGGCCAGCGCCAGATCGCCTCGACGGGCTGATGCCATTTAATCGCGGGTGCGACGCCGCCTTCGCCCGGCGAGCGCCAGTAGGTTTTCCAGCCTTTTTGCAGGGCGACGTCCAGCAGCAGGCGGGTTTCGCCAGTGCTTTCAGGTTGCGCACGCAGCCTGACGCTGGCGTGCTGATTATCGGCGGCGCGCAGCCAGCCGCTGTCGGCAGCCTGGCTGAGGGGCAGCCATAGCCAAAGCAGGCAGACCAGCAGTCGCCTGAATACAGTAAACATAAATTTTCTCCGTAAATGATGAATTAACCTGAAGTAACAGGCGAAGGCTCATTCACGGAAGACGCATAATCGCAGATGCACCCTTAACCGGGGCGGGGAGATAACGCGGGGAGGCCACTGCCGTTCGCGGTGCGGTGGACTGGCTGCCAGCAACGCAAGCAGCAGGGTGACGGCAATCAGGGCGCCTTCAAACAAAACAGGCGGGACCGACATCAGCGACTTGGCGCTTAGCTCACACGGGGTTACCGGTGCGTCGGCACTCTCCTGCCCCTGCTGAACAGACTGGCTCGTGGCGGTGACGTTCATGACAAGCGCGTGCATCCCGGCCATCCGCTGGGCGGTACATATCAGTACCACCAGGCAGGCCAGGGCTACAAGCAGGATAGCGTTGCGTTGTCGCTTAATCATGTTCGCCTCAAATATTCAGGATGCCTATATTATCGGGCGAACATATTTTGGCAACGCAAAAGCTGTAAAGAAGTGTCTGGAAGATAAGCAGTTTGCCCTCTCCGCTTGCAGAAAGGGCAAGCCATTACAGCGTTTCGCCGTTGCTGGCAATGACGGTTTTATACCACTCAAAGCTCTTCTTACGGGAGCGGGACATGTCACCGGTGCCGTCGTCGTGCTTGTTGACGTAGATAAAGCCGTAGCGCTTGCTGTACTGGCCGGTGGTGAAGGAGACGCAGTCGATGCAGCCCCACGGGGTGTAGCCCATCAGATCCACACCGTCCCAGGTCACCGCCTTCATCATCTCTTCCACATGGGCGCGCAGGTAGTCGATGCGGTAGTCATCGTTGATGCTGCCGTCCTCTTCCACCTTGTCGTAGGCGCCGAAACCATTTTCCACGATAAACAGCGGCTTCTGGTAGCGCTCGTACAGTTCACACAGTGAATAACGCAGGCCCACAGGGTCAATCTGCCAGCCCCAGTCGGACGCCTTGACGTGTGGGTTCGGCACGCTGCCCTCGAAGCCGGAAATGGCGTCACCGGTGCCGCCTTCCGCTTTGACCGCGTTGGTCATGTAATAGCTGAAACCTAAGTAATCGCAGGTGCCTTCACGCAGGATCTGCTCGTCGCCTGCTTCCATTTTGATGGAGAAGCCACGGCGTTCCCACTCGTTCAGCACGTAAGACGGGTAGTAGCCGCGCAGCTGTACGTCGGTAAAGACGTAGCGCTCGCGCATGGATTCCTGAGCAAACATGACATCTTCTGGCTTGCAGGAGTACGGATAGAGCGCCACCATCGCCAGCATGCAGCCGACTTTCATCTCCGGGTTAATGCGGCGGGCGGCTTTCACCGCCAACGCGCTGGCCACGAACTGGTGGTGCAGCACCTGGTACATGGTCTCTTCCGGGTTGTCGTGCTCGGTATAGACCACGCCAGAGCAGCAGTAGCCGAACAGCGGCGCACGCCAGTTGCGCTGGTTGTTGATTTCGTTGAAGGTCATCCAGTATTTGACCTTATTTTTGTAGCGCTCAAATACCACTTCCGAGAAGCGTACAAAGAAATCGACTACTTTACGGTTGGTCCATCCGCCGTATTCCTGAACGAGGTGCAGCGGCATTTCAAAGTGGGAGAGGGTGATCACCGGCTCGATGTTGTACTTCAGCAGTTCATCGAACATGTCGTCGTAAAACTTCAGCCCCTCTTCGTTTGGCTGAGTTTCGTCGCCTTTCGGGAAGATGCGCGTCCAGGCGATAGAGGTACGGAAACATTTGAAGCCCATCTCGGCAAACAGCTTGATGTCTTCTTTGTAATGGCCGTAAAAGTCGACGGCTTCGTGGTTCGGGTAATATTTGCCTTCAATCACTTCCTGCGTGATTTCACGCGGAACGCCGTGTGCGCCGCCTGTGAGCACGTCGCAAATGCTTGGCCCTTTGCCGCCTTTGTTCCAGCCGCCTTCAACCTGGTGCGCCGCCACCGCGCCGCCCCATAAAAAATCTTTCGGTAAAGTGAGTTTTTTCATCTTTGCTATTCTCAATTCAGGACTTATTGATTTCGAGTCTAGCAAAGCGGAAATAAATGTCACGATATAACATTTTGCGGAAATTGTAATTTGTCACATCAAAAAAACAGGATGTTTTATTCTGTTAATTTCTTCGCCAGTTTCCGACCTAATGATTCCAGAATATAGATGACGGGAATTTGGGTGGTTATATCGTAAACGCCGCCTATGCGCGTTTGGGGGACATGCCAGGAGAGATTAAAGTCCGCCAGCTTCGCGAGACGAGAATGTTCGTGGCTGGTGACAGAGAGCACCTTGCAGCGATGCAGGCTGAACTGGCTGGCGAAGCGCAGGATTTCCTCGGTTTCTCCGGAGACGGAAAGTACAATGGCCAGCGCATTTTTAGCCATATCGTTAGTGACCGGGAAATAAGGATCGTCGATATGGTTGCTGAATTTCCCGATATTTGAAAAGAAACGTGCGCCATATTTTGCCAGCGATCCGGACGTGCCTGCGCCAACAAAAATAATTCGTTCAGATGATAAAATAATATCGACGGCTTTATCTAATAACGCATCGAACTCTTCGTTATTTACGCTTTTAAAGAAGCTGATAATTTCACTGGCACCAAAATTCGCCTGCTGGGGCTCGTTCTGCTCCAGATAGAGTTTAAAGCGCACCCGAAATTCCGAGTAGCCTTCGCAGTTGAGCTTTCGGCAGAAGCGCAGGATAGTAGTGGTAGAGACTCCCGCCGCATCCGCCAGCTCGCGGATGGTCATGTACATCACTTTGTCACGGTTCTTAATGACATAGTTGTAGACCATCATTTCCAGATTGTTGAGGCTGGCAATGGCGGAATGGCTGAACATACTCACAATGGCTAAACTCGCTGTCGGACACTATCCCTGAAGCATACCATGATGACGAAGGGTGAGAGACGGATTTATCTCCTTGATTACTCAGGTGTTAATGAAATCATTTACACATGTGCGGTGGATTTATTTTGTATTATACTGATTTGTAAGGATAAATATTGATTACGGATTTATTTTAGCTAACAGGTGTTCACTGGAATCATTCTCAGTTAGCATAGACTGGCGATGAATAATCATCTTTTGTTTTCCCGGAGTTAAGTATGGTGAGTAGACCATTAATCGCACAGGGGTATTCGCTGGCTGAGGAAGTAGCCAACAGTATAAGCCATGGCATTGGCCTGGTGTTTGGGATTGTCGGCTTAGTATTGCTGTTGGTGCAGGCGGTAGATACCAACGCCAGCGCGATGGCCATTACCAGCTACAGCCTGTATGGCGGGAGTATGATCCTGCTTTTCCTTGCCTCAACGCTGTATCACGCTATTCCGCATCAACGGGCGAAGATATGGCTCAAGAAATTTGACCACTGCGCAATCTATCTTCTCATTGCAGGCACTTACACGCCATTTTTGCTGGTGGGGCTCAACTCACCGCTGTCGCGTGGCCTGATGATTGTGATCTGGAGCCTGGCGCTGCTGGGGATCCTGTTCAAGCTGACCATCGCGCACCGGTTCAAAGTGTTGTCGCTGGTCACCTATCTGACAATGGGCTGGCTGTCGCTGATTGTGGTGTATCAGTTAGCCATTAAGCTGGCGGTGGGGGGCGTGACGCTTCTGGCGGTGGGCGGAGTGATCTACTCGCTGGGCGTGATTTTCTACGTCTGCAAGCGTATCCCGTACAACCATGCCATCTGGCACGGCTTTGTGCTGGGCGGCAGCGTGTGCCACTTTCTGGCAATTTATCTGTATGTTGGTCAGGTGTAGTTTTTTTGTAAGGTGCGGTCTGATGCCCTCACCCCGACCCTCTCCCACAGGGCTGAGGGTTCCCCACAAATTAATGCGAGCACTGAGCAATCCCCTCGCCCCTCCGGGGAGAGGGTTAGGGTGAGGGGAACATACGGCGGTGGTGGTCATTCCGTTCACTTTATGTTCCTTGCTACTCTGTAACGACATGACCGGTGAACGTGCCAGGGTGGCTCAGTCGCCACCACCCTGGCGACCCGGGCTTCCGGCGGAAAATCGCCGCTTCGCGGTGCCTTCGGCTTATTCCTTCCGGCTTATCGGGGACGGGCGGAGGTAACATCCCTGTAAAGCCCGCCCTCTCGGCGCATCCCTGCGCCTCGCCCCGGCCTACAGGAAACGCCTCAGCGATTTACAGCCGGACCGAGGCATCGCTGAAAGCCCTCAGTTATTCTGAGGCAACGTTATCGCTTTTGCTTTCAAATTACTGGGGATCCCTCAGCCCACAGGGAGAGGGAGAATATCAACACCGGGCGATACAGCATCAATCTTCCAGTGAATACGGCAGCGGCTCAATGCTGAGCGTGTTTGCATCGTCCCGCACGCGGAACACGCTGTCGGGCTCCATATCATTATTCATGACAACCTGCACCAGCAGGCGGCCATCATCGAGCTGGACGGCGGCTAACACGGTGCCGGTACGGCGCCAGTTTTCGCCCATCTTCATCTCGAGATCTTCACCCGCTTCCGGCACACGGCTGGCGTGACCAGCCAGCGTCCACAGGGCGCGTTTGTTCGCGCCGCGGAATTTCGCACGCGCCACCATTTCCTGTCCGGTGTAGCAGCCCTTCTTAAAGCTGATACCACCCAGCGCCTGGATGTTTGTCGCCTGCGGGATAAACTGCGCGCTGTTTGCCGCGTCAATAACCGGCAGGCCCGCTTCGATGTTCAGCGCCAGCCACTGCTGGCTGTTGTTGAGCTGTGCTTCACCGCGCAGGGCGTCAGTGACGCGTTCCGCCGTTGCTTCGTCGGTTACCAGCAGGAAGCGCTCCGCCGGGTGTTCGAACCACAGAATGGAGGTCGCTCCCTCGCTGACCAGCTGTTTTTCAGCATCCGGTAGCTCGGCAAACAGGTTTTTCAGCGCTGCACGCGCCTGGAAACCCGCTACCCCCAGCAGAACGTGTTCATCGTCCGGGGCGATGGTGACTTTAGAAAAGACCGCGTATTTTTTCAGCTCTTTAAGCTGGGCGTCACGCAGGCTGCGGCGCTCAATAAAGGCGAATCCGTCCTGACGGCGGAACAGACGCAGGTTGCTCCACATTTTGCCTTTTGGATCGCAATGCGCGGCCAGCAGATGCTGGTGCTCAGTCAACTGCGCCACGTCCGCCGTGACCTGGCCTTGCAGGTATTTTTCGCTGTCCGCACCGGTCAGTGTCGCCAGTGCCCAGTCATCAAGAATAATCAGCGTCAGCGGCAGACGCGCAGAGGCGGCGGGCTGGCGAGGAGAAAATGGTGTAAATGCCATAGTGATGTCCTGAATTGCTTAACGCTTTGATAATACCTAATGGTAAAAGAGACTGTATTCAATGCAAGCGCTTTCAGCAGGCCATTCGTGCCATTACGCGGTTATGCGTGGCGCTACGCAAAATAGTGTAATCCGCTGTCTTTATAAGGATTATTCAGGAAGCCTGCTCGAGGTTCGCAATATTCCAGTAAAGAAACGGTCAAAAACACGTTACACTAGCAGGTGTTCCCGAAGAGCAATAATGAATACCGAACGGGATACCGACTGTGCCAAACGTAATGCAGGAAACAGAACATGGATATTAACAACAAGGCCCGTATTCACTGGGCGTGCCGTCGCGGCATGCGTGAACTTGATATCTCCATCATGCCTTTCTTCGAGTATGAGTACGACAGCTTAAGCGATGACGATAAGCGCCTGTTTGTCCGTCTGCTTGAGTCCGACGATCCGGATTTATTCAACTGGCTGATGAATCACGGCAAGCCCGCCGACACCGAGTTGCAACGGATGGTGCAATTAATTCAAACACGGAATCAGGAACGTGGTCCTGTGGCAATCTGATCTTCGCGTCTCGTGGCGCTCACAGTGGATGTCCTTACTGCTCCACGGTCTGGTCGCGGCAATGGTGTTATTGGTGCCGTGGCCGCTAAGCTATACCCCTCTGTGGCTGCTTTTGCTGTCGTTTGTAGTGTTTGACAGCGTGCGCAGCCAGCGTCGAATCAACGCCCGTCAGGGTGAAATTAAGCTGCTGATGGATTCTCTCCTGCGCTGGCAGGGAAAAGAGTGGGAAATGATAGGGACGCCGTGGATGCTCAACACCGGGATGATGCTACGGCTGCGTCGGGTCGAGGACAATCGTCGCCAGCACCTGTGGCTGGCAGCAGACAGTATGGATCCTGCGGAGTGGCGAGATCTGCGCCGGTTGATCGTGCAACAGCCGACGCAGGAGTAAATCAGCTGAACTGCTCGGCCATCTCACCCAGAATCTGCTCGCACCAGCTCTGGAGGCGCTCGTCGCTAAGATCGTACTGGTTGGTTTCATCCAGCGCGAGCCCGACAAACAGCTGACCGTCGGCAATAATCGGTTTTTGACTGGTGAACTCATAGCCTTCCGTGGGCCAGTAGCCGATAAAGGTCGCGCCCTTTGGCGCCAGTTTGTCGTGCAGCATGCCGAGTGCGTCAAGGAACCACTCCCCGTAGCCCAACTGGTCGCCCATGCCGTACATCGCAATGATTTTGCCTTCAAAATTGACTGAATCGAGCTGATCCCAGATGGCTTCCCAGTCTTCCTGAATCTCACCAAAGTCCCAGGTAGGGATACCCAGAATCAGCACATCGTACTGCTCCATCAAGGCAACCGCGTCATCTTTCAGGTTATGCAACGTCACCAGTTCCGGGCCAATAATGTCGCGAATTTTCTCCGCCGCCATTTCGGTGTAGCAGGTGCTGGAACCATAGAACAGACCAATATTCATCGCGTAACTATCTCAATTCTTGCTATGACTTTGCGCGTAGTGTACCAGAAACCGATGGCAATCAGGCATAATGGCCAGATTGCAGAACCATAGGGGTTGATGTGGAAAAGGATCTCGCACTCATCGAACAGTTTCTCGACGCGCTGTGGCTGGAGAAAAACCTCGCTGAAAATACGCTTAGCGCCTATCGTCGGGATCTCACTCTGCTGGTCGAGTGGCTGGCGCACCGGGGTCTGACGCTTGAAAGCGCACAAAGCGATGACCTGCAAGGGTTACTGGCTGAGCGGATGGAAGGGGGGTACAAAGCCACCAGCTCCGCACGTCTGCTGAGCGCCATGCGCCGCCTGTTCCAGCACCTTTACCGCGAGAAGATCCGCGCGGATGATCCCAGCGCACTGCTGGCATCGCCTAAACTGCCTCAGCGGCTGCCAAAAGATCTCAGCGAAGCGCAAGTTGAGAGATTATTACAGTCGCCCGCAGTTGACCTTCCGCTGGAGTTACGCGATAAAGCCATGCTTGAACTATTGTATGCCACGGGCTTGCGCGTTTCTGAGCTGGTGGGCCTGACGATGAGCGATATCAGCCTGCGTCAGGGCGTGGTGCGCGTTATCGGTAAAGGGAACAAAGAACGGCTGGTGCCGCTGGGTGAAGAGGCAGTCTACTGGCTGGAGACGTATCTGGAACACGGGCGTCCGTGGCTGCTGAACGGCGTCTCCATAGATGTATTATTCCCGAGCCAGCGCGCGCAGCAGATGACGCGACAAACGTTCTGGCATCGCATTAAACATTACGCCACACTGGCGGGTATTGACAGTGAGAAGCTGTCGCCGCACGTTTTGCGTCACGCCTTCGCGACGCATCTGTTAAACCACGGCGCGGATTTACGCGTGGTGCAGATGTTGCTTGGACACAGCGATCTTTCAACGACGCAAATATACACCCATGTCGCGACGGAACGCCTGCGGCAGCTACACCAACAGCACCACCCTCGCGCGTGAGTGCCGACGAATTGTTACAGGATCATATATGAAAAAGTCTTTAGCGCTGTTCACCCTGCTGGCAGCTTCGGTTTCCGGTTTTGCCCATGCGGATGATGCCGCCATTAAACAGTCTCTGACGAAACTCGGCGTCGCCAGCAGCGAGATCCAACCAGCGCCGGTGGCTGGCATGAAAACGGTGCTGACCAACAGCGGCGTGCTGTACGTGACCGAAGACGGAAAGCACATCATTCAGGGGCCAATGTACGACGTGAGCGGTGCGCAGCCGGTGAACGTCACCAACCAGCTACTGATGAAAAACCTGAATGCGCTCGAAAAAGAGATGATTGTCTACAAAGCGGCGCAGGAAAAGCACGTCATTACCGTCTTCACCGACATCACCTGCGGCTACTGCCACAAGCTGCATGAAGAGATGAAAGACTACAACGCGCTGGGCATTACCGTGCGTTACCTGGCCTTCCCACGCGCTGGCGTGCAGAGTCAGCCTGAGCAGGATATGAAAGCGATCTGGTGTGCGAAAGACCGCAACAAGGCCTTTGATGATGCGATGAACGGTAAAGGCGTGAAGCCCGCCTCCTGCGATATCGACATCGCTAACCACTACGCGCTGGGCGTACAGTTTGGCGTGAGCGGTACGCCAGCCATTGTGCTGAGCAACGGCTATGTGGTGCCGGGCTACCAGGGGCCAAAAGAGATGAAAGCGTTCCTCGACGAACACCAGAAACAGACGGGTGGTAAATAATTCGCGTGAAAGCCCCGATAAAACTGCGCCGCCGCGATGCGATTGAAACCGCGGATTTACCAGATACGCTTCCGCTGCTGTTAAAGCGGTTGTACGCCAGCCGTGGCGTGCGTACGGCAAGCGATCTTGAGCGCAGCGTTAAAGGCATGCTGCCCTGGCAAGCGCTGAGTGGCATCGAAAAAGCGACTGAAATGCTCTACGACGCGTTCCGTGACGGGACGCGGATTGTCGTGGTGGGCGATTTCGATGCCGACGGCGCAACCAGTACCGCGCTGAGCGTACTCAGCCTGCGTGCGCTGGGCTGCGATAACGTGGCTTACCTGGTGCCGAACCGGTTTGAAGACGGCTACGGCCTCAGCCCGGAAGTGGTCGATCAGGCCCATGCCCGTGGTGCACAGATGATCATGACCGTGGATAACGGGATCTCTTCTCATGCGGGGGTCGATCATGCCCATGCGCTGAGGATCCCGGTACTGGTCACCGATCACCACCTGCCAGGAGAAACCCTGCCAGACGCCGAAGCCATCATTAACCCGAACCTGCGCGACTGCGATTTCCCGTCGAAATCGCTGGCCGGAGTAGGGGTGGCGTTTTATCTGATGCTGGCGTTACGCACGTTGCTGCGTGATAAGGGCTGGTTCGAATCGCGCGGGATTGCCGTGCCGAATCTTGCGGAGTATCTCGATCTGGTGGCGCTGGGAACCGTGGCGGACGTGGTGCCGCTCGATACCAATAACCGTATTCTCACCTGGCAGGGCTTGAGCCGCATTCGGGCGGGCAAATGCCGTCCGGGGATCAAGGCGCTGCTGGAAATTGCCAACCGCGATCCGCTGAAGCTTGCGGCAAGCGATTTGGGTTTTGCCCTCGGCCCGCGCCTGAACGCGGCGGGGCGGCTGGACGATATGTCGGTTGGCGTTGCGCTGCTCCTGTGCGACAACATCGGCGAAGCGCGCGTGCTGGCCAGTGAGCTGGACGCACTCAACCAGACCCGTAAAGAGATTGAGCAGGGGATGCAGGCCGAAGCGCTGACCCTGTGCGAAAAGCTGGAGCGCAGCGGCGATAACCTGCCGGGTGGGCTGGCGATGTATCACCCCGAATGGCACCAGGGCGTGGTGGGCATTCTGGCGTCGCGCATTAAAGAGCGTTTCCACCGCCCGGTGATCGCGTTCGCCCCCGCCGGGGACGGCACGCTGAAAGGCTCCGGTCGTTCCATTCAGGGGCTGCATATGCGCGATGCGCTGGAGCGTCTCGACACGCTGCATCCGGGGTTGATGATTAAGTTCGGCGGTCACGCGATGGCGGCAGGCCTGTCGCTGGAAGAGGCGAAGTTCGAGGAGTTCCAGCGTCTGTTTGGCGAACTGGTCACCGAGTGGATCGATCCGTCTCTGTTGCAGGGTGAAGTGGTTTCTGACGGCGAGCTTTCTCCGGCTGAAATGACCATGGAGGTGGCGCAGATGCTGCGCGATGCCGGCCCGTGGGGGCAGATGTTCCCGGAGCCGCTTTTCGACGGACGTTTTCGTTTGCTGCAACAGCGCATCGTGGGCGAACGCCATCTCAAAGTGATGGTGGAACCGGTCGGCGGCGGGCCGCTGCTCGACGGCATCGCCTTTAACGTTGATACCTCCATCTGGCCGGACAACGGCGTGCGCGAGGTTGAGCTGGCCTATAAGCTGGATATTAACGAGTTCCGCGGTAACCGCACCCTTCAGATCATCATCGACAATATCTGGCCAATTTAGCGTCAGTAATCTCTATAAAAAAGGGCGTGGATTCGGTACAATCCCGCTCTTATCACCGCATTTTGACAAGCTCATAAAAGAAAACAGACCATGTTTGAAATTAATCCGGTAAAAAACCGCATTCAGGACCTCACGGAGCGCTCTGACGTTCTTAGGGGGTATCTTTGACTACGATGCCAAGAAAGAGCGTCTCGAAGAAGTAAACGCCGAGCTGGAACAGCCGGACGTCTGGAACGAACCTGAACGCGCGCAGGCGCTGGGTAAAGAACGTTCCTCCCTCGAAGCCATCGTAGATACGCTGGATCAAATGGCGCAGGGTCTGGAAGATGTTTCTGGGCTGCTGGAGCTGGCTGTCGAAGCCGACGACGAAGAAACCTTTAACGAAGCCGTGGCAGAGCTCGACGTGCTGGAAGAGAAGCTGGCGCAGCTGGAATTCCGTCGCATGTTCTCCGGCGAATACGATAGCGCTGACTGCTATCTCGATATTCAGGCAGGCTCTGGCGGTACCGAAGCGCAGGACTGGGCCAGCATGCTGATGCGTATGTATCTGCGCTGGGCAGAAGCGCGCGGTTTCAAAACCGAGATTATCGAAGAGTCCGAAGGTGAAGTGGCGGGTATCAAGTCCGTCACCATTAAGATTATTGGCGATTACGCCTACGGCTGGCTGCGTACTGAAACCGGCGTTCACCGCCTGGTGCGTAAGAGCCCGTTCGATTCCGGTGGCCGTCGCCACACCTCCTTCAGCTCCGCGTTTGTCTACCCGGAAGTGGATGAGGATATCGATATCGACATCAACCCGGCTGACCTGCGCATCGACGTGTACCGCGCATCCGGCGCGGGCGGTCAGCACGTTAACCGTACGGAATCTGCGGTGCGTATTACCCACATTCCAACCGGGCTGGTAACACAGTGCCAGAACGACCGTTCCCAGCATAAGAACAAAGACCAGGCCATGAAGCAGATGAAAGCGAAGCTTTATGAGCTGGAGATGCAGAAGAAAAATGCTGAGAAGCAGGCGATGGAAGACAACAAGTCCGACATCGGCTGGGGCAGCCAGATCCGTTCTTACGTCCTTGATGACTCCCGCATCAAAGACCTGCGTACCGGGGTTGAAACCCGTAACACGCAGGCGGTGCTGGACGGCAGCCTGGATCAATTTATCGAAGCAAGTTTGAAAGCAGGGTTATGAGGAACCAACATGTCTGAACAACAATCACAGGGCGCTGACGCGGTAGTCGATCTTAATAACGAACTGAAAACCCGCCGCGAGAAGCTGGCAGCGCTGCGCGAGCAGGGCGTGCCGTTCCCGAACGATTTTCGTCGTGACCACACCTCAGACCAACTGCACGCAGACTTCGACGGTAAAGAGAACGAAGAGCTTGAAGCGCTGAACGTTGAAGTGTCCGTGGCGGGCCGCATGATGACCCGACGTATCATGGGTAAAGCCTCCTTCGTGACCTTACAGGACGTTGGTGGCCGCATTCAGCTGTATGTCTCTCGTGACGACCTGCCGGAAGGCATCTACAACGAGCAGTTCAAGAAGTGGGACCTGGGCGACATCCTGGGCGCTAAAGGTAAACTGTTCAAAACCAAGACCGGTGAACTGTCTATCCACTGCACCGAGCTGCGTCTGCTGACCAAAGCCCTGCGCCCGCTGCCGGACAAGTTCCACGGTTTGCAGGATCAGGAAGCGCGCTATCGTCAGCGCTACCTGGATCTCATCTCTAATGATGAATCCCGTAAGACCTTCAAAATTCGCTCCCAGATCATGGCCGGTATTCGCCAGTTCATGGTTAACCGCGACTTTATGGAAGTAGAAACCCCGATGATGCAGGTGATCCCAGGCGGTGCCTCTGCCCGTCCGTTCATCACCCATCACAACGCCCTGGACCTGGACATGTACCTGCGTATCGCGCCGGAACTGTACCTGAAGCGTCTGGTGGTCGGTGGTTTCGACCGCGTGTTCGAGATCAACCGTAACTTCCGTAACGAAGGTATTTCCGTACGTCATAACCCAGAGTTCACCATGATGGAACTCTATATGGCGTATGCGGATTACAAAGATCTGATCGAGCTGACCGAATCCCTGTTCCGTACCCTGGCGCAGGATATTCTGGGCACCACGCAGGTCCCTTACGGTGAAGAAGTGTTCGACTTCGGCAAGCCGTTCGAAAAACTGACCATGCGCGAAGCGATCAAGAAATACCGTCCGGAAACCAATATGGCGGATCTGGATAACTTCGACTCTGCGAAAGCGATCGCTGAAAGCATCGGTATTAAGGTTGAGAAGAGCTGGGGTCTGGGCCGTATCGTGACCGAGATCTTCGAAGAAGTGGCCGAAGCGCACCTGATTCAGCCGACCTTCATCACCGAATACCCGGCGGAAGTGTCTCCGCTGGCGCGTCGTAATGACGAGAACCCGGAAATCACTGACCGCTTCGAATTCTTCATCGGTGGCCGCGAAATCGGTAACGGCTTTAGCGAGCTGAACGATGCAGAAGATCAGGCGCAGCGTTTCCAGGATCAGGTTAACGCGAAAGCGGCAGGCGACGACGAAGCGATGTTCTTCGACGAAGACTACGTAACCGCGCTGGAACACGGCCTGCCGCCGACGGCTGGCCTGGGTATTGGTATCGACCGTATGGTGATGCTGTTTACCAACAGCCACACCATCCGCGACGTGATCCTGTTCCCGGCGATGCGTCCGGTGAAATAAGCCGTTAAGTCGTAAAAAAAGCCCCGTGCGTTCATCGCCGGGGCTTTTTTATTGCGCCGCAAAAGCGCTGAGTTTTTCGCGCGCAGTGTTCGCTTCCTGCACCATCCAGGGACTAAATGCCCACGGTGTGGCGTCTAGCGCGCGGAAGAGCGCGTCCAGCTCCACCCACTGATACTCCATCACTTCGTCGCTATTGATTGCGAGGGTATTCGTTACGCGTGCGGCATAGACCGGGCAGATTTCGTTTTCAACGATCCCTGAAGGGTCGGCTTCACGGTAGCGGAACTCCGGGGCAACGGGAGTGATGTCTATGATTTCGGCGCCGACTTCAAAGCGGCAGCGGCGGATAATCGCCTGCTCTGTCGCTTCGTCGGCCTGTGGATGTCCGCAAACGGAGTTGGTCCACACGCCGGGCCAGGCTTTTTTACTTAAGGCGCGCCGGGTAATCAGACATTCTCCGTTAGCGTTAAACAGCCATGAAGAGAAGGCCAGGTGAAGCGGGGTGTGTGACGTGTGCGCGGCGTACTTCTCCTGAGTGCCAATCACCTTTCCCTGGTCATTTACCAAAATAACGTGTTCTTGAATACTCATTGATGCTCCAGTGCCATAATGCTTAATGGTTCAGCACCATCAGCGGAATTATTATACTGCATTCTTATGCGAACGGTTTGGCCCACAGAGCGGAAAAGGGCATGACCCGCATCAGTTTGGGCTGCTATCATAGTGCGCCATTCACGCTGACCGAGGAGCTGTTTTGTTTGCAGGAAGCCTGACGAGAAACCCGATCATTGCCGTTTTCTGCCTGACGCTGACGCTACTTATAGCAGGATGCTCGGGGAGTAAATCTTCGGATATGGGCAGTTATTCCGGTGCCGTCTATACCGTTAAGCGCGGGGACACGCTCTACCGCATCTCACGTGCCACGGGGACCAGCGTGAAGGAGCTGGCGCGCCTGAATAATATTTCTCCCCCCTATACCATTGAGATAGGGCAAAAGCTCAAGGTTAACGGCGGTTCCTCCTCAGGGAAAAAGTCCTCAACGCGTAAAACAGCCAAAGTGACGCCATCCTATCAGGTGCCTAAATCATCCTGGCCGCCGGTCGGTCAGCGCTGCTGGATCTGGCCTGCAAGCGGAAAAGTGGTTGCGCCGTACTCGCTCTCGGAAGGGGGCAATAAAGGTATTGATATCGCTGCCGCACGCGGCACGCCGGTTTACGCTTCAGGGGCCGGGAAGGTGGTCTATGTCGGTAACCAGCTTCGTGGATACGGTAACCTGATCATGATTAAGCATGGTGAGGACTACATTACGGCATATGCGCATAACGACACGATGTTGGTGAATAATGGCCAGAACGTGAAGGCGGGACAGAAGATTGCGACCATGGGCAGTACCGGGACGGATACGGTGAAGCTGCATTTCCAGATTCGCTATAAGGCCACGGCCATCGATCCGCAGCGTTATCTTCCGGCGCAGGGCAGTAAACCGAAGTGCTAAGTGATTATTTAATCGCCACTTAGTGGGGTAAAGGCTTGTATGAAGAGGCGTAAGGTCTATAATGCCTTACGCACCTCAAAGCGGGCGTAGTTCAATGGTAGAACGAGAGCTTCCCAAGCTCTATACGAGGGTTCGATTCCCTTCGCCCGCTCCAGTCTCCTCATAAATCAAGAAGTTATATTTCATCAGTTAGTTACGTTGCTCTGCTTTAGCAGGTACAACTAAAACTACCCAATGTTCTATATCCGTACCTGTCGCGTGATAGGTCTGTGGTACAAGGGAACATATCCTCACGCTGGCGGTGGTTCCAGGTTCTTACCGCGATAGTACAACAACGAACAAAAAGCCGCATACCTGGCATAACTCCCGAACAGATTGAACACACGCATTTAAGCCCGATGTGTGGCCCTATGAGCCACGTAAACAGGTGAATAGTGTAGCTACAGATCCGGCTCTGCCAGCGCTTTGCTCACGCTCCGAAAGGTACACGAGCACCCTGATAAGGTGTGATCCCCCTGACAATCTGATTTGGTCACTGGTGACTTTCGCAAAGCGAAACCAACTAGGTTGGCCTGTTGCAGTCGCTATGCTCCGCTTGTTGCTTCTACCACTAACGGGGCTTTATGGCTTCTATTGTCTGAAAGCTGATACATTGCACAAACATCATGTGGATTACTGTAAAGTTCATCACTATGATTATGTGTGCCATTGCCAGTTAAGAAATGCGGAGAGGACAATATGGATGTTACTGATGAGGCTTTGTTGAGTTCTGGCTTTACACCATCGGATTTGAAGAAGATAAAGAACAACGTTGAAAGCTATGGTGGAACGTTGGGGAATGCAATCAGGGACCTGGCTAGGCGATTTATTCTTGCCGTGTGGGTTGTATCCGGTTGCCTTGCTGCATTCATTTTTCTTGTGATGTTCGCATCTGAGCAGAGTGTTTTCTCTGGTGCTATTGGCCTTTCTTGTGGCGCAGCGGTTGCAATTTTTATACAACCGCCTGTACTTGCTTATAAATCTTGGCGATTCTGTAGAGCGAACAAATCTTAATTAGTACTGTTATCAGTAGCCAGAAGATCAAAAATGACTTTCGCTTTGACACCATATCCAGCGATTTTCATCGTTAGCTTAGGCTTGCTCATTGTGTCAACTTTTCGGTAGTAATCACGCGGCAGCCAACGGAATAATCGCCAAGCTCCGGGTTTCCTTGCTAAGCCGAAGATACTATAGACACTCACCCCTAGAGTCACCGTATTATAAAGAGCTAATCCACTTTTTGGGCTAAACCCCATAAATTGCGCGGTCTCCATTGCGCCATCAGCAAAAATTCCTTCCGATTTGGATTGTTCACCATAGCGAAGATGGCTTGCTTCTTTTGTTATACCGTTAATACCATCAACAAATAAAACTGCTCCTGCAAGAACTCCAACAGGGGTCATAGTGGACATCATAACCATCCCACCAAATAATGCTGCTCCAGATACCACTATATGGATTGCCGAAATCACGTATCCGACGATTTTATTGTTTTCCCTGACAAACTCGACCTTTGCATAAAGTTGGGCGGCTCTGGTTCTTAACAGGCGTTCTTGTTCTTGCAGATTATCCGTTTCGGCACGCAGATTTTTGATGCATGCAATGCATTCTTCATCGGTTTTGGCCCGTCGTGCAGTTTCAAATTCTTTCTCTACGACCTGCCTTATCTCTTCGACAAACTTGATACGTGTTATCCCATCTTGCAAATAGAATGCTGATAGCCGATTTGCAGTTTCGACGAGTTTCCGGGCTTCCAGATTTACCATGGTATCTGACCATGTTCTGTTCCAGCCCCTGTTAAGCAACGCAATATCCATTAAAGACTCCTTTCCAAAATGTGTCTGGTCATTTGACGTGCAATAAGGTCGAAGACAACAGGAAATACTTACACAACCCGCCCCCGTAGGTGTCCCGTCTCTTTATCCTCCCAGTTTACATCCTCCTGCTTAAAATATCCCCGGCTCTATTATAGATCCGCTGAGTGGATCGATTAGCCGCCTAATAATTTCACTGGATCTGCATGAAACATCCTGGTGTTATCACTGCGTTACACTACTTTGCTTGCGTTGCAATTTGCCTCGCTTTATTACAACAGGCGAAACGCTGTCTTCCTGTGCCTTTGCCGTAACACTGCTGACTTGCTGGCAATGGTTGAGCGGTTAACAGAACGGGGTGTAGTTGTTCAGTTCCACAAAGAGGATTTTAAGACCGGGAAGAACTCTCCAGCAGGTAATATGATGCTGACCGTACTGGCAGCAGTCGCACAGATGGAACGTGAAACGATGCTGGAGCGCCAGCGTGAAGGTTACGAAGCAGCAAAAGCCGCAGGCAGGATCACCGGACGGGGCAAAGGTCGCTCTATTGATCGTGAAGCCATTAAAGCAGAACTCGCAGCAGGTAAAACCATTCGTGCAATCGCAGAAAGCCACAACGTCAGCACCAGAACAGTCATGAACATTAAGGCCGAAGCCTGAACAATTCTAAAACATCCCCACTTTGACCTCGCTCCGGCGGGGTTTTTTATTGCCTGAAATCCACACCAGCGCGAGCACCACCACCAATAGCTCCGTATGCTCCACCAGAAGCTCTACAGCTCGTCATCCCCCTCACAATTGTAAACTGACAGACCCATATCACAGCGTCCCGCTGAGAGGCTCTCACAGGCCCAGAAATGGAGGGTTTTTCGTTGTTTTTGTACGAAAATTATTTATCTGTATAGAAGGGCGGATCGGTGATTGTGTTAAGCTGCGCCACAGATGGTAGTTCTGCCTAGGCCGCGCCATTACTGGCTTTGCTGCATGCACCACACCATAACGCTCATAGGTACAGACTTGTGATTTGTACGTTCAGTGACCACTTCAGCATGATTAACTACGGATTATAGGCTATTTGAGGTGCATTTAATCTATTTTGTTCGCAGGATAGCCAGTGGCAAAGATCATCCACCTAATTTTCACAGAAAACCAGTATAGGATTGCCAATCTTCAGCCAGCGCGGAGAATGGTCGATACTTTCAGATGAAAACGGGGGGGATAATCAATACTCGGAGCGGATCAGGTGTCTGGACCGCCTCAGGTGTTGCCGTTGATTGTGCCATTGAAGCATGACGCGGACATATCAAACCATGTCAAAAATTCCGACATAAACCACTGAAGGAAGGTAAGTGGCTTTCCTCTGTCAGAGGGTAGGGAGGTTTTAGCAAAGTTTGTACATGAATCAATACTAAGTGTTAATCCATACAAAGTACTTCTGACTTTCGCAAAGCGAAACCAACCATTGTCGTAATGTCCTTGCATCACCCAGATAGTAAGAAAGGGGAGATGGAATCTGCCGAAAAGTTTCGGCTGGATTGCTGTAAAGTTCATCATTATGATTGCTTGCATAATCAGCGATTGGAAAAACACTTTTGGGAGATAAGGGACGAGACGATATGAAAGTGACTGATGAGGCTTTGTTACGTTCAGGGTTTACGCAGCCCGAATTGCAGAAGATAAAAAGCAATATTGATAAATATGGAGGAACGCCTGGAGAGGCCATAAATGACCTCGCTAGACGATTTGTTACCCTGGCGGGAGTGGTGGCTGTGTGTACCTTTACCCTACTGCTACTTTTCGTCTTCAGCTCACCTGATAGAGCAGCTGCATGGGGGCTGGCGATGATCTTTGGGGTTGCCATTATGTCCTTCGCACAGCCGCCGGTAATTTCCTATAAATCCTGGCGTTATCGAAAAAATACAAAGGATTAACGGGTTCCATTTTCTGCTGTTAACAGGTCGAAAATCACTTTTGCTTTAACGCCATAACCGATAATCTTCATTGTTATCTTAAGAGTGCTTATTGTGCTGACATTGCGATAGTAATCGTGTGAAAGCCAGCGGAATAATCTCCAGGCTCCAGTTTTCGAGCAAGTCCTACTGGGCTGCTGAATATACCTACAGGCTGGATAAAGAAAAGCTCACTGATTACTCTCTTGAACAGCAAGCCTCTATTTTAGCTGATCACTGGTTACTGCTGGTTTATGGGATTAGTAAGTGGTCTTATTATCAAAGGCCTGGGTGCATGGGGATGTACAGGGGCGTTAAACATGAAGTACAAAATGTTGCTGGGTGTTGTGTTCATCTTAACGGGATGCCCTGGGCCTGGTGATCGAATGGTAGATCGTGAATCTTCAACGGCATTAATCAAAGATAATCAAGTTTGTGTCGTGTCACCACTGGAGCCACAGGAACGGATCACTGCTATCCAAATTAACAGTGATAATAGCGACTCTCTTCACAAGATTTTTGATGACAAGCCCGTGTATGTTCAAAAGGGCGGGTGTCTTCCTGTGTTCGGATTTAAGTTTACACCTGGAGAGCGGTATAACTTCGCGTATGACGTCCAATCTGATAAATCAGGGTCACATTTAGTCACTGCTGTATTTTCTTATCCCAAAGAATAAGGGGCTGAACGCCCCATATTCTTAACGGCGTGTAAACGCCAACCTGAGCCCTAATCCAATGAATGTTACACCAACAATTCTATCCAGTATTTTCTGCAACCTTCTGTTTTGCGAAACGGTTCCGGCTGCACTACCTGCAAGTACGGCGAACGTTAAATCAGTCATAAAAGCGATCAATGCGTAGGTCATTCCCAGGAGTAGAAAAGAAGATGTCTGGTGCTCGCTTCCAGGCGCAACGAATTGAGGGAAAAAGGAGATGAAGAATAACAGTACCTTCGGGTTGGTTAAGGTAGTTATGAAACCTTTAGTAAGTAGACTCGTCAGAGTCGCTTTTGCCTTAACACGTTCAGCTTCGTTGTGATTCGTGGTTTGCTTTGTCAGCGTTCCCCAAATCATCTTACTACCGAGATACATCAGATAAGCCGCACCGAGAGACTTAATGATGGTGAACATCATCGGAGATGCTGTTATCAACGCGGTTAATCCCACAGCGCTTGCAATTGCATGTGTGCAACTACCTAATGCTACTCCAGCGGCAGAGATAATTCCCGCTCGTCTTCCATTAACCACGCTTTGACCTACCACGTAGGCTATATCAGGCCCAGGTGTAACGGAAAGGAGAAATACAGATAGGGCGAAAAGCCCAAAATGAGTTATGTCCAGCATAGCCATCTCCAGAAAAAAATTATGTACCTCCATGCTAACACTGAATTTTTATGCGTAAAAGGTGATTTTATATGCTTTTAGTCTGCTTTTGCTAAACAACGAATCACTCATGGCATAACACGCTAAGTTGCACATTTCCTGTACCCTGGATACCCTGAGATTAATCCTAATAACTCAAGGGTGAGTATGGCTAGCGGGAAGAGAAAGAATCAAAAGGAATCGCCTGAAGAAGAGTTAGATCGCCTGCTGGATGAGCTTGAACTCACACCGGAGCAACGGGAGTTTATCGAATCCATGCGAGAGGATAAGAGCGATCCCAGTAGTGAGTAACGCTTGTCTTAAGCCGAACGAGTACAAACGGCATTGTAAGAAATTCCTCACCCGGTGCATGCAGAATCACGGTGCCTTTGTTCCGACTGTCGCTGGAGTGTCATAAATATAATTACGCGCGCGCATAATTTAAAATTAAACCCTCTTTCTTTTTACGTAATCAATCGCCCCTGTTATATCTGTCGGCAAATTTTTTATTTCCCGGATCGCAGATGAAAACACGACTCCTCCTGTGCGCTGGCTTATTAGCTGCCTCCAGTGCCCATGCCAGCGCCCTCTATTTTTATGAAGCTGGCACCGAAGATACCGCGCTTGCCGGAGCAGGGCAGGCGGCTCGTGCGCAGGATGCCTCTACAATTATGACCAACCCGGCTGGCATGACGCGCTTACCGGATCATATGGTCACCGGTGGGTTACAGGTTATGGATGGCTCCATCGACAACCAGCTGGATAACGATGCCCATCAAAGCCCCGGTGATGTGATGAAAACCATCCCGAATGCCAGCGCCTTTTATAGCCAGAAGGTGACCGATAATCTTTATGCCGGGGTCGGGCTTTACGGTAATTACGGCCTGGGGATCGATTACGGCAGCTGGATGGGCGACAGGCTGATTAAGAAGAGTACCATGGTAGCCATGACGCTCAGCCCCTCGCTGGCCTATAAGCTTAACGACCGTCTTTCGATTGGCGCGTCCGCCAACGTTAACTACGGTTACTTCTCGCTGACTCGCAGCGTTAACGATGATGACTACCGGCGACGCGATGAAGACCTGGCCATGAGCTATCGGCTTGGGCTGCTGATGCAGCTAACTGACCAGACCCGAGCTGGTATTACCTGGAACAGCGAAACGGACTACAGCTTCAATATTGACGGCAACGCGCGTGTTCAGAACGGCACCTACGACCTGCCGGTGTCAGCACAAATCAGCGCGCCGCAGCAAATTATGCTCAGCCTTGTGCATGACATTAACCCGCAGTGGTCGGTTATGGGCGATCTCGGCTGGCAGGACTGGAGCCAGTTCGGCGCGCCGCAAATCGTCGTCGGGGACCAGCAGCTTAACAACGTCAGCCGCCTGAAGGACACGTGGCACGGTGCGGTGGGCGTGCAGTATCGTCCAACGCCTCAGTGGCGACTGAATGCCGGTGTGGCGTTCGACAGCTCGCCGTATGAAAGCCAGAGCGATGTGGCCTTAACCTTACCTACCGGCGATGAGTGGCGATTTGGTACGGGAGCCCAGTATCAGATCACCCCGGCCAGCAATATTGGTATTGCCGTGTCGTATCTTCATATGCAGTCGTCGCATGTGAAATCGCCGGTGGCGTTTGCCGGAAGTTACGACCATCCTTATCTTTGGTTTGCCAGCGTCAACTACAGCTATCAGTTTTGATCGGCTAACCGCTTAAAATATATGGTCTATAATGGCAGATACTGAATGTCAGAAGGTTGTACCATGCATATTTTACCGCCTGTTCGACCCGAAAAATCCATAGAACGACTGACCGCTATCCTTGAGCCGATAGCGGAGAAAGTGCACGTTGTTCCACGTAAGCGACTCACCTGGTTACGGAAGGGGAAACAGCAGATGTACCTCTTTCTGGAAGGGGAGCTGTCCCTGCTGCGGACATCGGATGGACTGGTGGTCGTGACCGTTTACGAGCCGCATTTGTTTGGTATTGCTGAGATGATCCAGCCTACGCAAGGCCATTTTCTCCGTGCGGAAAGGGAGTCGACCATTTTACGTCTCGATGCGGACAAGGCGGCCGAGTTATTCCGTGCCGAGGGCGTCTGGGAGGATGTCGCAGCGCTGCTCTCATACCATACGGCCTATTTGATATTCCGTGATGCGCAGGTACTCCAGCAGCGTACCTATTCCGTTATTCGTAACCACCTTCAGGAAATGATTTTGCTCCCGGAGGAGACGCGTTTGCGTACCACGATACTGGAATATATTCAGGATCGTACGCTGCTTTCTCGCAGTAGTATACTCAATGTATTATCCGCCCTTAAACAGGGAGAATATATCTCCTTTAAGCGCGGTGGGTATTTGCTTGAAGTCAGACACTTACCTGAATCATTCTAGGGGAAGTTTAAAATTAAACAGAAATGGAATTAACGAGGCTGTTAATTTTCTATATCGTTTGCTTTCTAAGTTTTATCTTTATTAAGTAAACGGTATATTTATGAAAAAGACAGTTCTCGCTTTGATTATGGTTAATGCGTTTACCGCCACTTCCGCGTTCGCCGCCGCTGATGCGGGCACCTGGTATGGCGGAGCGAAATTCGGCTGGTCACACTATTTTGATACCAATATGGGTTCAAAAGCGTTTGATAACAATAATTCCGACCACTTCGATTTTGACCATGATAATGTCGGTGGGGGTGTTTATACGGGTTACCAGATTACCCCATGGCTTGCGGTAGAAGGCGGTTATGATTATTTAGGCAACATGCAGATCAAGGGTCAGCATGGCGCAGGGGCGCAAATGAAGACGCAGGGTCTGCAAATGTCCCTGAAGGCCAGCTATGCCTTGACCAATGACTGGGATATCTACGGCCGTGCCGGGGCGATGGGCTATCGCGCTGAATCCGATGTAAGTGGTCACAATCGTTTTGAAACCGGTGTGCGCCCGCTTGCAGCTGTGGGTACTGAATACGCCTTCAATAAAAACTGGGCTGGCCGCCTGGAATATCAGTGGGTAAGCAATGTGGGTAATGCAAACCAGATCGGTGTGAGCAGCGACCTGAGTTCCGTCACCGCAGGGCTTAGCTATCGCTTTGGTCAGTACGACTGATGCATGTGATATGGCGATTAAGAAAAACCCGGCTGCTATGTTGCCGGGTTTTTTGTTGTCAGCTGGCGAATAACGGTTCAAGCATAATATGAATATTTTGCAGGCCCGTGACATTATTGTCTTTCAGGTATTGCTGATTAACCATATCTAACTGTTCCAGTTTGGTCAGCGAGGCGTAAACGCGTTGAACAGCGCTGTCCGCAACAAAAATTTCTTTTGCGGTAGTGTCCTGAAGATACTGTGATTTTACGCTGCGCGTTAAGTTATCGATCTGCTGTTTATTTTCCTGATAAAGAGACGCGATATGAGATATCTGTGCCTGCGGCGGTTTTTCCCCCGGTAATACCAGCGGAATTTGCAGATGATTAATCTTTTCAACGTTGTCTGGTGGTGGAGAGCTACATGCTGTTAATGTGCTCAGACTTAATATAGCGAAAAAGAACGGCAGGCTCTTCATCGAATCACTCCGGGGAAATAATTGGACTCAGCATTATCCCTGAAGGCCGCAGCGACGAAAGAATAAACTTATTTATTTATAAACGTTATTTCCATAGGTAAAAGAAAATCCCGGTGATAGCCTCCTTTCCCCCCATGTACCGCCAGCGTGAATATGACGCCTCGAGGATGTATGAAATTTAAAACTCTCGTTAGTGCGATGGCCGTTGCTGGTCTGCTATTGGCCTCGTTGATCTCATTGCCTGTCCTGGCACAAAAGGAGGTGAAGGAAGCCACTGCCCATACGAAACAAATGAATGATGCACTTTATGGTCAACTGCCCTTCTTTGATAAAACCGATTTCCGAAATGCGCATAAAGGCTTTATTGCCCCGCTGCCACCTGCGGTGATTAAAGGTGAAAAAGGCGCCGTTATCTGGAATCCCCAGAAATACGCTTTTATCAAAGAAGGGCAAAAAGCGCCGGATACCGTCAACCCGAGCCTGTGGCGTCAGGCGCAGCTGAATAATATCGGCGGTCTGTTTGAAGTCACGGAAGGCGTCTACCAGATCCGCAACCTCGATCTGTCGAATATGACAATCATAGAGGGCAAAGAGGGGATCACGGTTATCGATCCGCTGGTGTCTGCGGAAACGGCTAAAGCGGGCATGGATCTTTACGTTAAGCATCGCGGCAAACGTCCGGTTGTTGCCGTTATTTATACCCATAGCCACGTCGATCATTATGGCGGCGTGCGTGGCGTAATTGATGAAGCCGGGGTAATGTCCGGCAAAGTGAAAGTCTATGCGCCAGCCGGTTTTATGGAAGAGGCGGTATCGGAAAATATCATGGCCGGAAACGCCATGAGCCGCCGTGCCAGCTATATCCACGGAAACCTGCTGAAGCCCGGTGTGAAGGGGCAGGTGGGGGCAGGTCTGGGGACTACCACCTCAGCCGGAACGGTCACGCTCATCGCGCCCACTCACTCTATTACCGAAGAGGAGCAGAAAGAGGTCATTGACGGTCTCACCTATGACTTTATGCTGACGCCGGAATCGGAAGCACCGTCTGAAATGCTCTGGTATGTGGAAGAGAAAAAGCTGATCGAAGCAGCAGAGAACGTCACTCACACCCTGCACAATACCTACTCGCTGCGCGGGGCGAAAATACACGATCCGCTGGCATGGTCAAAGTACATCAATAACGCCATCGATCGTTGGGGTGATAAAGCGGAAATCATTATCGCGCAGCACCACTGGCCCACGTGGGGTAACAAAAAAGTGGTGAAGTTGATGAAAAGCCAGCGTGATATCTACCGCTATATCAACGACCAGACGCTCAGACTGGCGAATAAGGGGCTGACGAGGGATGAAATAGCCGCTAATTTCGCCCTGCCTTACGGGCTGGCTAAATCCTGGGCAGGCCGTGGCTATTACGGCTCGGTAAGCAACAACGTCAAAGCCACCTATGTCTACTATCTTGGCTGGTTCGACGGCAATCCGGCGACGCTCGATGAACTGCCTCCGGTCGAGGCGGCGAAAAAGTATGTCGATTACATGGGCGGAGCCCGCGCGATCCTTGAAAAAGCCCGTGTCGATTATGCCCGGGGGAATTATCGCTGGGTGGCTCAGGTGGTCAGTAAAGTCGTTTTTGCCGATCCGAATAATAAAGCGGCGCGCGAACTGGAAGCCGATGCGTTTGAACAGCTGGGATACCATGCGGAGTCAGGGCCGTGGCGTAACGCCTACCTCACCGGTGCGCAAGAGTTGCGTAACGGCGTGAAGATAAAGCCGACGCCCAAAACCGCCAGCCCGGATGCGGTCCGTGCCATGTCGACTGAGATGATTTTTGACTACTTCGGCGTTCACCTTAACGGCGTCAGAGCGGCGAATGCCAGAGGCGTTTTTAACGTTGATTTAGGCCGCGAGGGCGGCAGGTATAAGCTGGAGCTGGAGAATGGCGTGCTAAACCACAGTGCCAATATCCAGGCAGAAGATCCGGATGCAACCATTACGCTCAGCCGCGAAACGCTGAACAAAATCATCCTTAAGGAGACCACGCTGAAAAAGGCGCAACAGGCAGGAGAGGTGACGATCGTCGGCAACGCCGTGAAGGTAGACGAAATGCTGCGCTGCATGGAGAGCTTCAGTTTCTGGTTTCCTGTCGTCACCCCTTAAAAGTAAAAAAGGCTGCTTGCGCAGCCTTTTAGCATTAGCCAACAACAATTTGCCGGGTGGCGGCTTCGCCTTACCCGGCCTACACTCTGCGCTGCTTGAGCGCTAGATGACGCCGTCGCCGCCGTCTGAACACCAGACCTGCCCGGAGGTGTATGAACACTCATCCGAGGCCAGAGTGACATACAGCGGTGCGATCTCCACGGGCTGTCCCGGGCGTCCCAGAGGGGTACTCTCGCCAAAATGTTTCACTTTTTCCTGTGGCTGCCCACCGCTGGGCTGGAGCACGGTCCAGTAAGGTCCGGGCGCTACCGCGTTCACGCGGATCCCTTTCGGACCCAGCTGTTTCGCCAGCGCTTTGGTAAACACCGCGAGACAGGCTTTGGTCTGCGCATAGTCAAGCAGTACGGCGCTCGGTTTTACCGCCTGTACAGATGAGGTGTTAATGATGGAAGCGGGAGCTTTCATGTGGCGCAACGCCGCCTTTGTGATCCAGAAAGGCGCATAGACGTTGGTTTTAAAGGTCGCGTCAAAATCTTCCGTGGTCAGTTCTTCCAGCGTCTCACGGTACTGCTGGCGGCCTGCGTTATTCACCAGGATGTCCAGCCCGCCCAGTTTTCCGACGGCCTGTTCCACCAGGTTCTGACAAAAAGTTTCGTCCCGCACATCGCCCGGTAGCGCGACGGCATTCCGTCCTTCCGCTTTAATCAGGGCGATCACTTCCGCAGCGTCTTCTTCCTCTTCCGGCAAATAGTTAATGGCGACATCTGCCCCTTCGCGGGCATAGGCAATGGCTACTGCGCGTCCAATGCCGGAATCGCCCCCGGTAATTAGCGCCTTCTTACCAGTAAGCCGGCCATGCCCTTTGTAGCTTGTCTCGCCGTGATCGGGAACAGGGTCCATTTCAGAGGCCAGGCCCGGTGGCGTCTGGGGCTGCTCCGGGAAAGGTGGCGTTGGGTAAGCGTTCGTACGTTGTTCATTATCACTCATAGCTAACTCCTTGTTAGGGGTGAGATTTGATGGATAGTTACAGCGTTAACGCTTCGCTGAATTATTTTTGCAAGTGGCTGACCCGCACTACGGGTGGGGATGATTTTTTATCGAGCGAGCCGCTAATACTGATCATGTTGTCAGGTTCCACGGTTCTGTCGTCAAATACGGCTTTCGGGATAATAACGTCGATTTTCCCGGTTTTATCCTGGAATACGTATTTATCGCCGTTGCCATCAATAAGATTGCCGCGCAGTGAAATAGAGGCGCCATCATGCATCTCTTTCGCCTGAGTAATGGTCATAATGCGCGCATCATCGGTACCACGATAACCACTGTCCAGGGCGTGCGGCGGTGGCGGCGCTTCACCCTTTTGTAACCCGCCGTTATTATCTGCCCATGCGGAAGGGATAATTAATATTAACAAGGCTGAAATCACTGATAATTTCATCTGATATCCTTCATTTTGGATGTCTTGACTTATTAAGTATTGTTGCTATTCCTTTATGTGGCAAATGTGATAAGTCTTAAAAGCATTTGCGTAGAAAAATCAAAAATTTCGGCAATTAAGCGAAACGGTGACAAAAGCCATGGAACCAAAAAATGAAAAAGTGCCTGGGATAAAAGAGAGTTATCGTTTACTGACGTTTGAGTATGCATTTCGTCAGGTGGGTTTTATTGTACTGTTAGGTATTATCGTGGCCGCGTTAGCCGGCCTGTTTTCCAGCGGTGCGGTTAGCGACGTGGAGAAAACAAACGAAGCAAAATCCCTGAACCTGAGCTATGAGCGCTTCGGCCGCCGCCAGACCGAATCGCGGATGACGCTGACGTTTCCGGTGACGTCTGAGGGTAAATATATTCTCAGCCTGACCAGCGAAAGCAGCGACGTATATGAGCCAGGCAGCGTCTGGCCGCAGCCGGACAGCATGTATAGCCGGGGGAATACCCTGTTTCTCGTTTACGACAATCTGAAACAGAGCGATAAGTTCACCGTCCTGCTGTTCATCACGCCGACAAAAGCAGGGAAATGGACAAACAGCATCCGCGTAAACAACGGGCCAGATATCCGCTTCTGGCAGTTTATTTACCCCTAGGAGTCGAATATGGACATGGTTTTTCGTGCCCTGGCAATATACCTGTTTCTGGTGATCGTGTTTAAAGTCGCCGGACGGCGCGCCCTGTTGCAAATGACCAGCTTTGACCTTATTTTGCTCTTAATTATCAGTGAGGCGACACAGCAGGCGCTACTGGGCGAAGATTTTTCCGTCACCGGTGCGATGATTACAATAACAACGCTGGTGGTGGTGGATATTATTTTTGGCCTGATTAAAAAATATTCTTCTTCTGTTGAGAATGTTCTTGATGGCACCCCGGTGATATTGGTAGAGAATGGTATTCCCATTGCGGATAAACTGAAAAAAGTCGATGTATCCTGCGATGATATATTGGTTTCAGCACGCCAGAACCACGGCATAACGGAATTAAAGGATATTAAGTACGCGATCCTTGAGCGTAACGGCCATATTTCAATTATTCCTGAAGAAAATTAACTAAGGGGCACATCTATGAGCAACCTTATTCACGATAATAACACGACCATCAGCGAGCTGACGAAAAAGCTTGCCACGACGCTCACAGAAAGAGGACTGCGTCTAACCACGGCGGAGTCCTGCACCGGCGGTAATCTCGCGGTTGCGCTTTGTGCCGAAGAGAACACGGCGGAATTTTATGACGTTGGCATGGTGGTGTTCAGCGATGCGGCGAAGGAGAGGATCCTCGGCGTGCGGCACGAAACGATTGAGCGCTTCACCGCCGTAAGTGAACAAACGGTTACTGAGATGGCCGCTAAAATTCGCGATATTGCCGAGGCGGATATTGGTGTTGCCATCAGCGGCTATGCGGGACCGGAAGGCGGAGACGATGGCACGGCAGCCGGTACGGTCTGCTTCGGCTGGAATATTCGCGGACAGACGGAAACCCGCACCGTGCTGTTTTCCGGTGAATGTCAGGATGTGGTGGAAAAAGCGGTGCGTTATTCGCTGTCTGAACTGATCGAAATACTCTCCGGATGGGATAACGTCTGAGACAAGGGGAAAGGCTATGGCTGTTATCGTTATTACCGGCGGTACGGCGGGCGTGGGGAAAGCCACGGCGCTGCACTTTGCTAAAGCGGGCTACGATGTAGGCATTATTGCCCGCGATGAGCAGAGCCTGCGCTCCACAGAAGAGGAGTTGCGCCGTTTCGGGATCAACGCGTGTGCCGTTCAGGCCGACGTGGCGGACAGCAAGGCGGTGACCGATGCTGCTAACGAAATTGAATACCGGCTTGGAGCCATCGATGTGTGGGTGAATAACGCTATGGGCGGAATGCTGGCGCCGTTTCGCACCATGTCCCCGGAGGAGTTTCGCCGCGTCACCGAGGTGACCTATCTGGGCTATGTTAACGGCACCCGCGCCGCGCTGGAGTTAATGACTCCTCGCGATCGTGGAACGATTATTCAGGTTGGCTCCGCGCTGGCCTACCGTTCCATTCCCTTGCAGTCAGCCTACTGTGGGGCGAAAGCCGCGATCCGCGGATTTACCGATGCCGTACGCACCGAGCTGATGCATGAAAACAGCCGGGTGCAGATCGCAATGGTACAGATGCCGGGCCTCAATACGCCGCAGTTCGAGTGGGCGAGGAATAAATTTGCCTGGGCGATGCGCCCGGTCCCCCCCGTTTTTCAGCCGGAAGTGGCCGCCAGCGCTATTTTTAAGGTGGCGCAGAAACCGGTGCGGGAGCTATGGGTGGGCAGCAGCACCGTCCAGTCGATTGTCGGGCAGTTTCTTTTCCCCGGTTTTCTGGACCGGCTGATGGTTAAAAAGGCCTGGGAAGGGCAGATGACCGATACGCTAAATGCGGATGACCGTCAGGACTATCTGGATCAGCCGGTTAACGATCTGCATAAAATCCACGGGCATTTCACCGACGAAGCAAAAGAGCGCGCCACCAGCGTTACCTCCGGCATGCCGGGGAAAGTGCTGCTCGGCTCCCTCGCCGTCACGGGCGCGATCGTGGCGCGTCTGCTGCTCTCGCGGAGACGATAATCAGCGCAGTGCGGTACGATCGGTCCAGAACCAGCGGTAGCCATAGCCGCTGAGGTTAAGCGCGACGGTTTTGCCGCATACCAGCGCGTCGTCGTAGCGTTTGTCCGCCAGGCATGCGGTCCAGGTCGCATGCCGGATCCCTCTGGCGGTAAAATTAACGGGCTTATCGCTGAAGTTAACGAAGGTCAGAATGCTGCGCGTGTCGGTTTCGTAATAGATCCCCAGTACCGCATCGTTGTCGATAGTAATAAGACGAAACGGCGCGACGCCGATCTCAGGAAACTCCGAGCGCGTATTGGCGATATCGATAATGCAGTGCAGGAGTGAGTTGCGGTGCAACAGCGAATCCGCCACGTTGATTTTTTGATAGCGGTACGGACCATGGTCTATCATTGGGGCGATAAAGGTTTCCGGGGCGGCATCTGAGAAACCGCCGCCCTGCGATCCGGCCCACTGCATCGGGGTGCGTACGGCGTAACGCTCCTCCAGATCTAAATCATCGCCCATTCCAATTTCATCCCCGTAGCGCATGACCGGTACGCCCGGCAGTGAAAACAAGACCGCATGGCAAAAGGCCAGCCGCTTTCGATCGCCCTTAAGCATCGGCGCCAGACGGCGGCGGATCCCTCGCTGATACACGCTCATCTCTTCATCAGGGGCGAAGGCATCAATGACGGTCTGCTTCGCTTTTTTGCCTATCCCTTCCAGATCCAGCTCATCATGATTGCGCAGCCAGTTGGCGAAGCAGCAGGAGTCCGGCGGCACGATCATCTTCTTCACTGCGTTGCGCAGCGGTCGTGCGCTCTTCTCTGCAAGGCTGACGTAAAAGTACTTATTGAGCCAGAAATTCAGCACCAGGTTGAGCCGGTCATTCTGACCAAAATAATCTTTGTAGGCGTCGACCTCCACGTCGACTTCGCCGAGCAGGATCGCGTCCGGATTGCGCTGTTCGATAAGACGGCGCAGATGCTCCAGGATCCACAGGCCACGTTTTTCATCTCCACGCCCGGCCTGTTTTGTCAGGTGCGACGCTGCATCCAGGCGAAAGCCCGACACCCCGAGCTTTAGCCAGAAGATGATGATGTTCTCAACCTCCTTCAGCACCGCCGGGGAGGCCAGATTGAGATCCGGCTCGTGGTGATAAAACATATGCCGGTAGTATTGCCCCGCTTCGTCGTCCCATGTCCAGACGCTCTTTTCCACGCCGGGGAACATCGGTGGCGTATCGTCCTCGTCCGTGTCAGACCAGAGATAATAGTCACGGTAGGGTGACTGCGGGTTGCGGCGGGCTTGCTGAAACCAGGGATGCGCATCCGAGGTGTGCTGGATCAGCAGCTCAATAATGACCTTCATCCCCAGCTCCCGCGCCTGTTCAATAAAGGCGATGATATCGTTGAGCTTGCCGAAGCGGGGATCGACCTGCAAATGGTCGCTTACGTCATAGCCTTCATCGAGAAAAGGGGTGAGGTAAAACGGGGTGATCCAGATAACCGTCGCGCCCATCCGGCGGATGTAGCGCAACTTCGCGGCGATCCCGGCGATGTCGCCACAGCCATCGCCGTTAAGATCGTAAAACAGGGCGGTATCAATCTGGTAAATAATGGCGCGTGTATGCCAGCCTGCCATAGCAATCCTTAGTGATAACCTTCGGTATCAGACACTTTGCCCCGGAAGACGTAGTAGCTCCAGGCGGTGTAAACCAGGATCACCGGGATGATTAACAGCGTGCCGATCAGCATAAACAGCTGGCTGGCAGGCGGCGCGGCGGCTTCCCACAGGGTGATGTGCGGCGGGATAATGTGTGGCCACAGGCTGATGCCCAGTCCGCTAAAGCCGAGGAAAATCAGGCCCAGCGTTAACAGGAACGGACGGGCATGGCTGTCGGGATTGCGCGTCAGCCGCCAGATCCACAGGCTGAATACCGCCACCAGAACCGGAACCGGCAGGAACCAGAAGAAGTTAGGCAGTGTAAACCAGCGCTCGGCGACAAACTGCCAGCCGAGCGGGGTCCAGATACTCACCACCGCAATGACGGCGATCAGTGCCAGCAGCACGTGCCGGGTCAGCTCACGCATCCGGTTTTGCAGCGCGCCTTCGCTTTTCATGATCAGCCATGTGGTAGCCAGCAGGGTATAGGCGACAATCAAACCCAGCCCGCAGAACAGGTTAAACGGGGTTAACCAGTCCAGCGAGGAGCCCACAAAGCGTCGCCCTTCCACGTCAAAGCCGTTGATCATCGCGCCGACCACGATCCCCTGGCTGAAGGTTGCGAGCAGGGAACCGCCAGCAAAAGAATAGTCCCAGAATTTGCGGTGGGAAGGGGTCGCCTTAAAGCGAAACTCAAATGCCACGCCGCGGAAAATAAGCCCGATCAGCATGGCCGTGAGCGGGATGGTCAGGGCATCGATAATCACCGCGTAGGCCAGCGGAAACGCGCCGAACAACCCTGCGCCGCCGAGAACCAGCCAGGTTTCATTTCCGTCCCAGACCGGTGCGACGCTGTTCACCATCACGTCGCGCTCTTTGGCATCGCCCACAAAGCTGAACAGCATGCCGATACCGAGATCGAAACCGTCCATGATGATGTACATCAGCGTGGCGAAGACAATAATGGCAAACCAGATGACCGGGATATCGACGCCCATCAGATCTTCTCCTCTTCCGGAACAGACTCGGCGGCGGACAGCGGACGGGCAGGGGTGCCCGACGTATTAGACGTTAGCGTGCCGACAGGCTGCGGCCCTTTTTTTATCAACCGGGCGAGATAAACATAACCCACGCCAAATACCGAACAGTAGACCACGATAAAGGCCAGCAGGCTGATGCTCATCTGCAACGTGCTGTGCAGAGACACCGCATCTATCGTGCGCAGATAGCCGTAGACGACCCACGGCTGGCGGCCCACTTCGGTGGTGACCCACCCGGCGAGCAGCGCAAGCAGTCCGGCTGGCCCCATGAACAGGGCAAACCAGTGGAATGGTCGCGAGTGATAGAGTCGGCGGCGATAGCGCAGCCAGACGCTCAGCACACCAAGCGTAATCATCAGCAGCCCCATGCCGACCATAATGCGGAAAGACCAGAAGACGATGAGCGAGTTCGGGCGGTCCTCTTTCGGAAAATCTTTCAGCGCCGGGACCTGTTTATCCAGGCTGTGCGTCAGGATCAGGCTGCCGAGCGCCGGAATTTCAAGCCCGTATTTGGTGCGCTCCTCCTCCATATCCGGTACGCCGAACAGCAGCAGCGGGGTAGCCTCGCCGGGCGGATTTTCCCAGTGGCCTTCAATCGCGGCGATTTTGGCAGGCTGATGCTCAAGCGTATTCAGGCCGTGCATATCCCCAACGACTGCCTGGATGGGCGCGACCAGCAGCGCCATCCACATGGCCATGGAGAACATTTTGCGAATAGCGGGCGTGTCGTTGCCGCGCAGCAGATGCCATGCCCCGGACGCGCCCACAAACAAGGCGCTGCACAGGAAGGCGGCGATGGACATATGGATCAGACGGTAAGGGAATGAGGGGTTAAAAATAATGGCCAGCCAGTCTTCGGGAATGACCTGACCGTTCTGAATACTGAAGCCCTGCGGGGTGTGCATCCAGCTGTTGGAGGCGAGGATCCAGAAGGTGGACATCAGCGTGCCCAGCGCTACCATGCAGGTGGCAAAGAAGTGCAGGCCGGGGCCGACCTTGTTCCAGCCGAACAACATCACGCCCAGGAATCCGGCTTCGAGGAAGAAGGCGGTTAAGACTTCATAAGTGAGCAGAGGGCCGGTTATGCTGCCTGCGAACTGGGAAAATCCGCTCCAGTTAGTCCCAAACTGGTAAGCCATTACCAGCCCGGAAACCACGCCCATACCAAAGTTAACGGCGAAAATTTTCAGCCAGAAATGGTAAAGCGAGCGCCAGACATCATTTTTTGTGCGAAGCCACATGCCCTCGAGAACCACCAGATAGCTCGCAAGCCCGATGGTGATTGCCGGAAAGAGAATATGGAAAGAGACGGTAAAGGCGAACTGTATCCTGGCCAGATGAAACGCATCAAGCTCGAACATGCTCCGTACCTCTGGAACTGATAGCCCACAAGGCATTGCCAGACAGCCTCAGGCTGCCTGGCAAAACCGGTTACGGTTTTTTCTTACCCGCGCCAAGCTCGGCACCGGTAAGCGGATCGGCTTTAGGATCGGATTTCGTACGTGCGCACATTGCTTTGACCAGCGTAGCCTGCTCTGTTGTGAGCGTTACGCTTGCGCCGCCGTCACCGCCATCGACCGCTGGCTGAGGAGATTCCACGTAGTCGAAGTGCTTGTCGCTGTTCCAGCTTCCGCGAACTTCTCCCCCCTCAGACATATTGTAGTACTTGTTGGTGTACTCTTCGATTGGAGGCAATTTACCCGGTGGGAAGTTGTTACGGATCGACTGGAGCGCCTTCTCAAACGAAAGCTGGTGTGCTGCCTCACGCGTCATTAAAAACGCCAGCGCATCTTTAACACCTGGATCGTCCGTTACGTTAATAAGCCGTTCGTAGATAATTTTGGCGCGCGCCTCGGCCGCAATGTTAGAGCGCAGATCCGCGGTGGGTTCGCCAATGGTATCCACGTACGCCGCCGTCCACGGTACGCCTGCGGAGTTAGTGAGCGGAGTACCGCCCCCGTAGAGCAGGGAAGTGATATGACTGTCATTGCCGTTTTCGGTCATGGACCGGTACAGCTCCGCTTCATTTTCAACGCCTTCCGCCAGTTCACCTTTCGCACCCTTATTAAGCATACCCACCAGGGTGCCGATAATTTCCAGGTGACTTAACTCCTCGGTCGCGATATCCATCAGCATATCTTTACGACCGGGATCGTCGTCGCTCAATCCTTGCGTAAAGTAACGACATGCCGCGGCAAGTTCGCCCTGTGGCCCGCCAAACTGCTCAAGCAGAAGATTAGCCAGACCCGGATTCGGTTCGGCTACGCGTACCGTGTATTGCAGCTGTTTTACGTGTCGAAACATAGTTTCTCCCTCTTCCGTTATTTTTTCGCTTCAACGCCGTCCGCGTCGGAGCGCAGCAGGAACTGTTCCGTCGTCTGTGGAATATGTTGAATCAGCCAGTCCGCCATCTGGCGCTCTTCTTCCAGAATGGATTCAATGGCTGGAATGGAGGCGGTATCGCCCGCTTGTTTGGCCGCGGCCAGCAGAGAGGTGTAGCAGGCAATTTCAAACTGCTCAAAAACGTAGCCGCTGATGGAGCCTTTAACAATTTCGTCGGAAGGGAACATGCCGCCAATGGACTGGCCGAGCGCCGCCATTTTGCTCATGGAATCTTTTATGACCGAACGGGAAATATTATTGCGGTCGAGAATTTCTTCCAGCACGGTAATTTGGTGTTTAGTTTCATTAACGTGTTGTTCAATTCGTGCACGTAAGTCGGGATAATTATCAATACGGCTGGCCATTGATTCCAGCATGGATTCGGCTTGCTTTTCCATCGCATGGGCATCGCGTAGCCAATCATGGTAGTGTTCTACATGATTCATAATTAACTCCTGTGATTTATTTTCTGGTTAATTGTTGGTGCTGATGCTCATCAAATTTTTATTTATCCTTTCTGGGCTTTTTGATTAATATTGCCGACAGCCAGATCGGTTAATTTGAGATCGGTTTCTTTTTCTTCTTCCAGTGTTTCTGCAAGAAGTTTAACGGCTTTTTTATAGCCTAATTGTTCAGCCAGGGTGGCCAGTGTGCCATAGCTGGCAATTTCGTAGTGTTCGACTTTCTGTGCGGCGGCAATTAATGCAGCGTCACGCACTTCGTTTTTCTCAGTGCTCTCAATAACTTCGTTGGCTTCTTCAATTAAGCCTTCCATTGCAACGCATTTCATGCGCTTCAGCTTGAGGCCGGATTCCTGCTCAATAATCTGATCGATACGTTCGATCTGTCCCTGCGTCTCCTCAAGGTGAGCCGTGAACGCAGCGCTCAGCTTCTCGCTTGATGCGGCGCGGGCTAACTTGCTCAGCGCGCGGGTCAGCTGCTTCTCAGCGCTATAGGTATCGGATAGCAGGTGAATAAATACATCTTCAACAGTTTTCATATTCATATATTCGCTCCAGTGAAATAAAGGGAAGGTACTGCGAGCCGACAGGCCCGCAGCATGCTCTCGGTATATTTATAAGAGCTTTAAATAAGATCAGGAGTTATCAGATTTACGGCCCCCGCCGTGACTGTTCTGTCCCCCTTTCTTACCCGCTTCAGATGCGCGTTGCGGATCGTTTTTGAAATTACCGCCGCTGTGCTGGCCGCCTTTACGTCCAGCTTCTGATGCTTTTTCACGGTCTTGCGCGAAATTACCGGAACCACCACGATGTTGCTCTGCCATATATCAACCCTCATGTTGCGTTTATGTCAGGTGATACGATAAGCAATTCGTATCAGTTGTCGTTCAGAAATTAACATTAGTCGTTATGTGAGAAGAGTCAAATTTCCTGTCTGGGTTGTTTTGCACCATTTCCAGAGATGCGGGGGAAATACCGCTTCGTTACGATTTTTGAAAATCGGAAGTAAATCCATTGCTTAGGGGGAAATAAATTGTGTCGTTAGGATTCCGCTTAGCTAATAATCTTAATGTGAACGCGGCGGAAATGATTACAAGAATTGACGTAGCGCAAAAATATATCTTACCGACCTGAGTCTTTATAATCGGAATAGTCTTAAGCGAGAAGTGAAATAACGAGCCGAAACAGTGTATCCGATCGTCGTTTTTGACGTGGTCAGGCGGATCGGGTGAGGGTATGCTGCATTTGTCACCACAATAATTACAGAGGCAATGTCATGGATCAGGAGCTACTGGATGCAGGGTACCGGGCCTATACCGGTGAGAAAATCGATGTCTACTTCAACACAGGGATCTGCAAACACTCGGGCAACTGCGTACGCGGCAGCGCGGCGCTGTTCGACCTGAAGCGTAAACCCTGGATCGCACCGGATGAAGTGGATGCAGAAACTGTTGCGCGCGTAATTGATACCTGCCCGAGCGGTGCGCTGAAGTACCGCCTAAAATAAGTGAGGAACCATGGATATTCTTGAAGGCCATAACAAGTTTTATGTCAACGACGCCGAAGGCAATCAGGTTGCGGAGATCGTCTTTGTCCCGACCGGCGAGCATCTGAGCATCATCGAGCACACCGATGTGGATCCGAGCCTGAAAGGGCAGGGTGTGGGTAAGCAGCTGGTGGCGAAGGTGGTAGAGAAGATGCGCGGGGAGAACCGTAAAATTATCCCGCTGTGTCCGTTTGCGAAGAATGAGTTTGATAATACGCGGGAGTATGACGATATTCGGGCGTAAAACAGATGCCCGGCATTGCGCCGGGCAGCACACTCAACCGACAAACATCACCGACACACACAGCACACCCACAATCAGCGTCAGCAGATTACCGATGGAGCGGTACGGTTTTAACGACGGGATCAGGTACGTCGACAGCGTCGGCATGATGAACAGGATCATGGCGATAAGCGGACCGCTGATGGCGTAAATCATCGAGATCGCATTCGGGTTGATGCAGCAGACCGCAAAGGTAATCAGCGACACGCCGAGAATCGAAACCGCGCGGTTAAAGGCACGACTTTTCTTCACACCCACCTGATTCAGCGACGATTTCACAATTTCCGTTGCCCCTTCAATCACGCCAAAATAGGTGCCAAGGAACGATTTCGACATCGCTATAATTGCCACGATAATGCCGGAAATGCCCAGCCATGCCGGGGATGAAGGCATCATCGACAGCGCGGACAGGATCGTCACCCCTTCCTCTTTTGCCGCCACGATATAGGACGGTGGAATCGAAAGCAGGCAGCTGAACACAAAGAACAGCACGCTGAGGCAGATGATCAGGTACGCGACTTTCATGATTTTTTTGCATTTACCCATAGCCTCTTCACCGTATTTCTCGCGACGATCTACGGCGAAGGTCGAGATGATCGGGGTATGACTAAAAGCGAAAACCATCACCGGGATCGATATCCACACCTGGTGCAGTGTATGCTGGTCGAAGGCCATCTGGCTGGTCAGCAGCGACGGCTGCCAGCTGCCCGTCAGATACAGCGAGACAAACAGGAAATAGGCGATCAGCGGAAAGACAAGGAAACCCATCACCTTAATGGTGATGTGCCGCCCCATCAGGAAGATCAGATTCAAAATCAGCACCACGCCAAAACTCACCAGCATCCGCACGCTGGTATCCACCGTCATCCGTTTCGCCAGCTGTTCAGTAAGTGAGTTGGTTATCGCCACCGCGTAAATCAGAACCACCACAAAGAAGGCCACGAAATAGAGCGTGGTGATGAGGTTGCCGATCTTTTTGCCGTAGTAATGGGAAACGGCACCGGTGATCCCTTCGTTGCCTTTCGTCTTCGACGACAGAATAAATTGCGCCAGCGCTTTATGCGGCCAGTAGGTTAAGGGATACGCCACAAGGGCGGTGATCAGCAGGACAATTGCGCCAGCAGAGCCGAGCTGAATGGGCAAGAACAGGGTTCCTGCGCCCACGGCAGTGCCGTAGAGGGCGAAACTCCAGAGAGTCTCTTCTTTTGACCAAATTTTCGACATTAGAGCAACGTATCAACTATAAAACGAACAAAAAGGAGTGCAATTTACCATAATTATGCGTTGAGGTCGCCGTTGCTTCGCTGGGGTTGGGCCGGAGAAGGTCTCCGGCCGGAAGGTCATTCGCTTGCCAGGGCGCGACGTTGCTGGCGGCGCTTGATAATTTTCTCCCGCAGGGTGTCATACGCCCAGTTGTAGAGCATGGTGTACGGCAGGAAGAACAGGAAGAAACCAATCTCCAGCGTGAAGGCCTGGAGCAGCGTCACGCCCAGCACGGCGGCAACGATGGTTACGCCAATCACAATAAAGCCGCATTCAAAACCCAGGGCATGCAGGGCGCGCACTTTCGCCGTGCGCTTCACCCGCTGGACGGGCCAGAAACGGTCGAAGCCAAAGTTATAGATAATGTTCCAGAGCATTGCCGTGGTCGCCAGAATAATGGTGAGACCCCCCATTTCAACCACCGAGCGCTGCATTAGCCACGCGGCCGTCGGGGCGAGGATCGCCGTAGCAATGCCTTCAAAACAGACGGCATGGAAGATCCGCTCCGGCAATTTACGTTGGAGTGCATCCTGATGTTGCATATTTACCTCATATAGACGCCAGTATGGGCGTTGATGCGGCCTATTCTTATCGCTTAAGGTGATATATAAAAGATGGTATCCATCGATAAAGTAGATACATCATGCGTTATTCTCCCGAAGCACTGACCGCGTTTGTTGAAACTGTCGCTGCAGGTTCGTTTTCAGCTGCGGCACGACGGCTGCGTAAAAGCCAGTCCACCATCAGCACCTCCATCGCCAACCTTGAAGCTGACCTTGGCTTTGAGCTGTTTGATCGCTCGGGCCGTCACCCGGTGTTAACCGCCCAGGGTGAACAGGTGCTGGGCTATGTCCAGTCAATCCTCGCCGCCAGCGCGCGCCTTGATGAGCTGGCCGTATCCTTAACGGCGCAAACGGAGGCGCGTTTTACCTTTGTTCTCTCCGATACGCTTAACCCGGCCGTACTGGAAGAGATGATGAGCCAGTTCGACCAGCGTTTTCCGCACACCGAATTCGAGTGTCTGATTGGGGAAGAGGAGGACGTGATCGATCTGCTGCAAAAGGAGCGGGCGCAAATTGGCCTGACGGAAGCACGCGACAGCTACCCGACCGATATTGGCGCGACCCGTCTGCCTATGCAGACGCGGATGGCTATTTACGTTTCTGCCGGACATCCTCTGGCAGGGCAACATGAGACGCAGGCGGACGAGCTGCATGGCTGGCGCGAGCTGCGGCTGAGTACCTATCTTGAACGGGAAGCGCCCCTTGCGCGCGGGCCAGTCTGGTCTGCGCCGAACTACCTGCTGCTGCTGAGCATGGCGGTACAGGGCTTTGGCTGGTGCGCGTTACCCTGCGCGCTGGTCGACGAATTTGCCGCATCGAAATCGCTGGTGCAGCTGAACGTGCCGGGCTGGCCGAGGTCGATTGCCATCGATCTGGTATGGAACAAAAGAACCCCGCCCGGCGTCGCCGGAAGCTGGCTGCGCCAGTACTTGCAGGACGCACGATAATCCTGTGACTAAACTCACTAATTTTAAACATTTGCGTCAATTGTTGATAACAATCCTCTACTATCGTCATGTCATTTTGCACAGAGGTCGTGATGAAAGATGTCGTTATAGTGGGTGCGTTACGTACGGCTATCGGCTGTTTTCAGGGAGCGCTTGCGCGTCACTCTGCGGTTGATCTCGGCAGCGTGGTGGTAAGAGCGCTGGTGGAACGCAGCGGGGTTGCCGCACATGAAATTGATGAGGTGATCCTCGGCCAGGTGCTGACCGCTGGCGCGGGACAAAACCCTGCGCGCCAGGCGGCGCTGAAGGGCGGCCTGCCTAATACCGTTTCGGCGATTACCATCAACGACGTCTGTGGTTCAGGTTTGAAAGCGCTCCATCTTGCGACGCAGGCCATCCAGTGCGGTGAAGCGGACGTGGTCATTGCCGGCGGGCAGGAGAATATGAGTCGCGCCCCGCATGTCCTGACCGACAGCCGGACCGGCGCGCAGCTCGGGAACAGTCAACTGCTTGACAGCCTGGTTCATGACGGGCTGTGGGACGCCTTCAACGACTACCATATGGGCGTAACGGCGGAAAACCTGGCGCGGGAATACGGCATCAGCCGCGAACTTCAGGATGCGTATGCGCTTAGCTCGCAGCAAAAAGCGCGTGCAGCGATCGACTCCGGCCGTTTTCGCGATGAAATTGTCCCGGTCAGTACCCAACGCCAGAACGGCGAAGCGCTCATCGTTGATACCGACGAGCAGCCGCGCACCGATGCCAGCGCAGAAGGGCTGGCAAAACTCGATCCGGCCTTCGAAACGCTCGGTTCTGTAACGGCAGGTAACGCATCCTCCATTAACGACGGTGCGGCGGCGGTGATGATGATGAGTGAAAGCAAAGCCCAGGAGCTGGCGCTGCCGGTACTGGCGCGCATCAAAGCGTTTGCCAGCGTGGGTGTTGATCCTGCGTTAATGGGGATCGCCCCGGTCTATGCCACGCGCCGCTGTCTTGAGCGGGCGGGCTGGCAGCTGAACGATGTAGATCTGATTGAAGTCAATGAAGCCTTTGCTGCACAGGCGATCTCGGTCGGGAAAATGCTGGAATGGGATCCGCTACGGGTCAACGTCAACGGCGGTGCGATCGCGCTCGGTCATCCTATTGGCGCTTCCGGCTGCCGCATTCTGGTGTCGCTAGTCCACGAAATGAAAAAGCGTAACGCCCGAAAAGGGATCGCAACGCTCTGCATTGGCGGAGGGCAGGGGGTAGCCCTGGCTATCGAACGGTAATCCCCCCTCTGCGCACAGAAAGCCTCCCTCGGGAGGTTTTTTTATGTCCGCAGAATCCTTTTTTAACACTTCTGCGTTCTTTCTTAAGCCCACAATAATTATTGCGCGGTGAATTATTCGCTTTGTGAAGTTCTTAGTGTGATCTCACGCCTGGAATTTATGCGTTATACGCCTTTTTTGTTGATGAGGTTCACGTCGATCTTTGCCAAAAAAAATGAAACAAATAATTTCGATCCTTGTCACTAAAATAACGGTACATAAAAAATAAACTCAAGTTTCATAAAAACGAAACGTTATTTTAATTGAGGGTTTTTTCATGTTTAAGAAATCTCTGCTCCTTGCTTCCCTTATTAGTGCCTCTTTTGCGGCTAGCGCCGTTACCGTCGATCTGCGTCACGAATATATTGACAGCGGCTCGAATGCCGACCGTGTTGCCGTCTCGCACCGCTTTGATAATGGCTTCGGTTTTTCAGTCGAGGCGAAGTGGAAATCAGGCGGGGACAAGGCAGATCAGCCATTCGCGGATGTGGTGGGGAACGGTCACGAAGATCAGATTAGCTGGCGCTGGAAAGCGACAGACAATATCGCCCTGACGCCTGCGTTTACGATTGAAAGCACAGACAGTCGTACCATTTATAAACCGAATCTGCATGTGCAATATAGTTTCGATAATGGCTTCTACGTGGCCGCGCGTTACCGTTATGAATATACCCGCTACCCGTCAAGCTCAAATAAGGACGATGATAAAGTTAACCGTGGTGATGCGTGGGTCGGTTGGGTATTAGGTGACTGGCGTACCGAGCTGAACTATGTTTACGCGAAAAGCTCTGAAGGCGTGGCCCGAAATAACAATAAAGATTATTCCAATGAATATAACGCCAAGCTGGCCTACAAATGGGATAAAAACTGGGCACCGTATGTTGAGGTGGGCAACGTGGGGGTTAAAGACACTGACGAACGCCAGACCCGTTTCCGTTTAGGCGTGGCGTACTCCTTCTGATAATCCGGCTTCTTCGCTAAAAACCGCCGGGTGGCGCTTCGCTTACCCGGCCTACACTTTCCTTCCACTCCGTCGTTTCGTATGCCGACTGGCCCTGCGCTTACCCGGCCTACACTTTCCTTCCACTCCGTCGTTTCGTATGCCGGATGGCCCTGCGCTTACCCGGCCTACACTTTCCTTCCACTCCGTCGTTTCGTATGCCGGGTGGTGCTGCGCTTACCCGGCCTACACTTTCCTTCCACTCCGTCGTTTCGTATGCCGGATGGCGATGCGCTTACCCGGCTACACTTTCTCTCCAATCAGTCGTTTCGTAGGCCGGGTAAGCGTTAGCGCCACCCGGCAAAAAGCGCCGCAATCACCCAAAAAAAAGCCCTCCGAATCGGAGGGCAAGGCCAGTTACAGAAACACTAACTCATTCAGGCATGCAACATTTCAGGTTGCTCGGGGAGTTTCGCGATATAGAGGGCCGGTTTGCCGTCTTTATCGGAACTGTACAGCACCGCTTTTTCGTCCGGCGTGAAGGACGGATGCGGGTGGGTTACCTGGCGGCTGTTCGCCACCGTAGCCCAGGAAGTGTCATGACGGGCAATGCGGTAATAGGCTTTCTTCGCCACGTCAAAGGCATACAGATAAGGATCGTTATCAATGGTGTAGCCGCCGGTGTCTTTCACATCGACAGGCGTGCCGGAACCGTCGCCAACCAGCATGGTGCCGTCGACGTTGCTCATCAGGTGCGAACAGGCGGGCATGTTCATTACCGCTTCATTCACGCCGGTGTCCGGATTGAAGCGGGAGATGGTACGACCTTGCTGACCTTTCAGGTAAGAGACGTAGATCAGCGCGGACCCGTCCGGCACCCAAAATTCATGCGTGCAGCTTTCCCCTTCCGCGTGCGTTTTCACTTTCCGCACGTTGCTGCCATCTTCGTTGACCAGCCACATGCGGGCGTCAACCAGGTCGTGTGGCCCTTCATGACAGAAGGCCACGGTATTGTCATCGAACGGGCGATAAATCGGATGTCCCAGCCAGATCTTCTCGTCATGGATGGTGGTGCTTTCACCCGTTTTTAGATCAACGCGCAGCAGGCGGCAGTGCGGCCCTTTGTGGAAGAAGTCGTGGAAAATTTTCCAGTCGTTGAGTGGCGTCCAGTCACGTCTGGCAATCTCAATACCTACCAGTTTGGTGCAGTCGCTGTTCGCGACCCAGGTGCCGTAGCCAACCCACTCTTCCGGGACGCGGTACACTTCGCGCTCTGCCAGCGTCTTTAAATCCACCTCAAGCAGGGTGCGATCGTTCTTCACATAGTAGAGGGATTGATCGTCCGGAGAGAGGAACCCGCCAAAGGTGTTATCGCCCGCGCCTTCGGTCAGCTGCACCGCTTCGGCGTTTTTCAGATCCAGCAGGTAATAGTTCCAGTGACCGTCGAACTCCCCGGCGAACAGCAGGTGGCTGCCATCGTTAAAGAAGCACTTCTGGTAAAAGTAGTTGCGATGACAGGTTACTTCCGGTGGGGTCAGGCGGGTAACTTCCACGCCTGTATCCGGATCGCGGCTGACCTCGTAGTTCAGCTTGACCCGCATACCTTTAGCCATAATGCACTCCTTTGAACGCGTAATATAGGTTGAAAACTAGGTGTTAAATTATCAAAACATCGTTTCATTGTGTGTGACTGACAGCGCAAATTCTCAGTTTCTTTAGCCAGATTGAGGGGCTTAAAGAATTATCGTGATCGAAACACCATTTCTGGCATAAACATACAGAAAAAATGAAACGTTGTTTTAAATGTAATTGAAAACCCCATGTACAGGGGATAATATGTGTTCATCACGAAAACGGAACATTGTTTCGTTATTCATCTTTGCCTTCGGGCACGATCAATTCTGGAGGTTTACGTGGACGTCAGACAAAGCATCCACAGTGCGCACGCAAAAACGCTGGATACTCAGGGGCTGCGCAGTGAGTTTTTAGTTGAGCAAGTGTTCGAAGCCGACAAGTACACCATGGTCTACAGCCATATTGACCGCATTATTGTGGGCGGGATTATGCCGGTGGCGAAAACCGTCTCCGTGGGCGGTGAAGTGGGCAAACAGCTGGGCGTGAGCTACTTCCTCGAACGCCGTGAACTGGGCGTGATTAACATTGGCGGGCCGGGCACCATAACCGTCGATGGCCAGTGCTACGAAATTGGTCACCGTGACGCGCTGTACGTCGGCAAAGGCGCGAAAGAAGTGGTGTTCGCCAGCATCGATGGCTGCAAACCGGCGAAGTTCTACTACAACTGCGCCCCGGCTCATACGACTTACCCAACCAAAAAAGTCACGCCAGCGGACGTTGCCCCGGTGACCCTTGGTGACAACCTCACCAGCAACCGCCGCACCATCAATAAATACTTCGTACCGGATGTGCTGGAAACTTGCCAGCTCAGCATGGGGCTGACCGAGCTTGCGCCGGGTAATCTGTGGAACACCATGCCGTGCCATACCCACGAGCGCCGTATGGAAGTCTATTTCTACTTCAACATGGATGAAGATGCCTGCGTGTTCCACATGATGGGACAGCCGCAGGAAACTCGCCATATCGTGATGCACAACGAGCAGGCGGTCATTTCGCCAAGCTGGTCCATCCACTCTGGCGTGGGAACGAAAGCTTATACCTTTATCTGGGGTATGGTCGGTGAAAACCAGGTCTTCGATGACATGGACCACGTCGCTGTTAAGGATCTGCGCTAGTCGCAGGCAGTTAAGCATACATCTGCCTGTTGGTGACAGGCGCTGAACGATTAAGGAACAAACATGATTCTGGATGCATTTTCTCTGCAGGGTAAAGTGGCTGTGGTTTCCGGGTGTGACACCGGGCTGGGGCAGGGTATGGCGTTAGGTCTGGCGGAAGCGGGCTGTGATATCGTCGGGATTAACATCGTAGAGCCAACGGAAACCATCGAGCGCGTCACCGCGCTGGGCCGTCGTTTCCTGAGCCTGACTGCGGACCTGCGCAAAATCGATGCGATCCCTGAACTGCTGGATCGCGCGGTGGCGGAGTTCGGGCATATCGATATTCTGGTCAACAATGCGGGCCTGATTCGCCGTGAAGATGCGATTAACTTCAGCGAAACGGACTGGGACGACGTGATGAACCTGAACATCAAGAGCGTGTTTTTTATGTCCCAGGCGGCTGCGAAGCACTTCATCGCGCAGGGGAAAGGCGGGAAGATCATCAATATTGCCTCCATGCTCTCTTTCCAGGGCGGCATCCGCGTACCGTCTTACACCGCATCGAAGAGCGCCGTGATGGGCGTGACCCGTCTGCTGGCGAACGAGTGGGCGCAGCACAATATCAACGTCAACGCGATTGCGCCGGGCTACATGGCCACCAACAATACCCAGCAGCTGCGTGCTGATGAAGAGCGCAGCGCGGCAATTCTGGAACGTATTCCAGCGGGTCGCTGGGGTCTGCCGAGCGATCTGATGGGCCCGGTTGTGTTCCTGGCTTCTCCGGCTTCGGATTACATTAACGGCTATACCGTCGCCGTTGACGGCGGCTGGCTGGCACGTTAATTCAGCCTTAATAAAGAACCTCTGCCCTCGGGTGGAGGTTTTTTTTGCGCCAAAATTGGCTTTATCCATATCCTTAAAGATGAAAAATCCATACTAAAAAGGAATAAATGACGGGTATCACACATTTATTGCTTAAATATTAACTAATTAATAAAAAATAAGGTTAAACCACCCTGATTTGAAATTGTAATGTCCATCACAGAACGGTATGTCGTAGCGAAATAATCCATATCTTCACCAGTTCCGACCTGACACTTTCTTCCGGTATCTCGTAATTTCACTTAACGAATTTCGCTGTTGAGGCAGGAAACTATGACATCTATAAATGACTCTACCCTTATGCCCGCTGCGCTGCGCGATACCCGACGCATGAACCAGTTTGTTTCTGTTGCGGCCGCCGTAGCCGGTCTACTGTTTGGTCTGGATATCGGCGTTATCGCTGGCGCACTGCCCTTTATTACCGACCACTTTACGTTAAGCAACCGCCTGCAAGAGTGGGTGGTAAGCAGCATGATGCTGGGCGCGGCCATCGGCGCGTTGTTTAACGGCTGGCTGTCGTTCCGTCTCGGGCGCAAATACAGCCTGATGGTTGGGGCGATCCTGTTCGTCGCAGGCTCCATCGGCTCCGCGTTTGCGACAAACATAGAAGTGCTGCTGCTTTCACGCGTGCTGCTTGGCGTAGCGGTGGGTATCGCGTCCTACACCGCGCCGCTTTATCTCTCTGAAATGGCAAGTGAGAACGTGCGAGGGAAGATGATCAGTATGTATCAGCTGATGGTGACGCTCGGTATCGTGCTGGCGTTTCTGTCGGATACGTACTTCAGCTACAGCGGCAACTGGCGGGCAATGCTTGGCGTGCTGGCGCTGCCTGCGCTGGTGCTGATTGTGTTAGTCATTTTCCTGCCGAACAGCCCGCGCTGGCTGGCGCAAAAAGGGCGTCACGTGGAGGCGGAAGAGGTGCTGCGTATGTTGCGCGACACGTCTGAAAAAGCGCGTGAAGAGCTGAACGAAATCCGCGAAAGCCTGAAGCTGAAGCAGGGCGGCTGGTCCCTGTTTAAGGCGAACCGCAACGTGCGCCGCGCGGTGTTCCTCGGCATGCTGTTACAGGCGATGCAGCAGTTTACGGGGATGAACATCATTATGTATTACGCCCCGCGCATTTTTAAAATGGCCGGTTTTACCACCACCGAACAGCAGATGATCGCCACGCTGGTGGTGGGGCTGACCTTTATGTTCGCCACCTTTATCGCGGTGTTCACCGTTGATAAGGCCGGACGTAAACCCGCCCTGAAAATTGGCTTTAGCGTGATGGCGCTCGGCACCTTAATCCTTGGCTACTGCCTGATGCAGTTCGATAACGGCACGGCGTCAAGCGGCCTCTCCTGGCTCTCCGTGGGCATGACCATGATGTGTATCGCCGGTTACGCGATGAGCGCCGCGCCGGTGGTGTGGATCCTGTGCTCTGAAATACAGCCGCTGAAATGCCGCGACTTTGGTATCACCTGTTCCACCACCACCAACTGGGTGTCGAACATGATCATTGGCGCGACCTTCCTGACGTTGCTGGATGCGATTGGCGCGGCAGGCACCTTCTGGCTCTATACGGTGCTGAACGTGGCGTTTATCGGTGTGACCTTCTGGCTGATCCCCGAAACCAAGGGCGTGACACTGGAGCATATTGAACGCAAGCTGATGAGAGGGGAGAAACTACGTAATATCGGCGTGTAATGTAATTGCCCGGTGGTGCTTCGCTTACCGGGCCTACGATACCGTGTAGGCCGGGTAAGCGGCTTAGTTTTTACCGCATCGCACGTCTCAAAATACGCTCCGCCTGACGCTGGAAGTCAGCGGCCGTCTCTTCCACGGTTTTCTGCCCGTAGTCGATATACTGCAAAGAAGTACCGAACTGCGCCACAATCTGTGGGTCGTCAAAGTATGGCGAGACGGTGAGTTTCGCCGGCAGCGACTGCGCCAGACGCAGGCCTGCCACGGAAGGATCGTCCTCTTTAATGGTGCCGTCTTCAGTCAGATACTGCACCGCTACTTTGCTCAGCGGTACGCCACGCTCAAGGCCCAGCGTATCGACCCCTTCTTTGCTGTTGAGCAGGAAATTAATCAGCTTCGCCGCCGCTTCCGGGTTTTTGGTCGACTTACCAATCGACAGCATTTGCGCCGGTTTGAAGAACAGGCCCGCGTCGGTGGCGCCCGGCAGCATTGGGTAGCTGCCCAGCTCCAGTTTCGCCGGTGGCTTCAGGTTGTCGGAATATTTGTTGATGGTGGAGTTCCACATATAGGTGCCGCCCCATTCTCCCTGGATCCACGGCTTCATCTCATACATGTTGCTCTTACCAAAAGAGGCATAGTATTTGGTGTCCGGCATGACGTGGCTGTCGATCAGCTTTTTGTAGGTCTGGAAGAACTCCACCCACTGTTCCTTTGTGTAGCTGAACTTTTTGGTTTTCTCATCCACCGCAGGAATGTTGTACTTCTGGATCATGTACGAATTCAGCAGCGCCAGCGTATCCTGGTGCTCGAGGATCACCGGGTAGTATTGCTTACCGAGCTTGCTCTCGAAGGTTTTACCGGCTGCCATCAGCTCGTCCCAGGTTTTCGGGTACGCAATACCCGCTTTTTTCCAGGTTTCGTCATTGAAGTAGAACACCCGCGCCGTCACCGAGATCGGAATGCCGTTCAGCTTGCCATCCACGGTGGTGGTTTGCAGCTCTTTGGGATCGAACTGCGACAGGTCGATCACCTCCTTCAACTTGTTCAGATCGTAGAAGCCGTCACCGGTTTTGGAGAAGATCGGCAACCAGTTCCAGTTCGTCTGCATTACGTCTGGCTCGGTTCCACCCGCAATCTGGGTGGTCAGACGGGAGAGGTGACCGTCCCAGCCGGTGTATTCCGCTTTCACGTTGATGTCCGGGTTCTGCTTATGGAACTCCTCCAGCGCTTTCAGGGTGACCTGGTGACGGCCGTTGCCGCCCCACCAGGACATCCGTAAATCCACATTCTGCGCCATCGATGGCAAAGCGGTAAGGCCCAGGGTCGCGGAGATAGCTGCGCTTAAAAGCACTTTTTTCATTTTTATCACTCCATCAGAGAGAGAGGTTCTGTTCAGTTTTTGCGTCAAAAATATGACACTTATTCATATCAAACGTGAAATACACCTTACGATGAAGTCCCTTATCAATCATTGGTTTAGCTTCATCGGACGGGATTCTGGCGGTCAGTTCGTAGTCCGCGACCTTCAGGTACACAAAGAATTCGTGGCCCATGTTCTCAACGCGCACCATCTCCCCGCTACAGCCGCCGTTCGGGAAGGGCTCATCAGAGAGCGACACAAATTCCGGACGCACGCCGAAGAAGATCTCCTGACCCGCGTAAGCGGCGACTTTCTCCTGCTTCTCCGCGTTCAGCGGCATGGTTTCATCACCAATGGCGATGTGCAGCTGTCCCGCTTTTTCGACCAGCACGCTTTTGCGTATATTCATCTCCGGCGCGCCGATAAAGCCCGCCACGAACATGTTCTTCGGCTTGTGGTAGAGATTGTCCGGCGTATCCACCTGCATGATATGGCCAAGCTTCATCACGCAGATGCGGTCGCCCATGGTCATCGCTTCGGTCTGGTCGTGGGTCACGTAAACGGTGGTGGCCGGTTTTCCGGATTTCTTCAGCTGCTTATGCAGGTCGGAAATACGGATACGCATCGAGGCGCGCAGTTTGGCGTCGAGGTTTGAAAGCGGCTCATCGAACAGGAACACATCCGGTTTTTTCACAATCGCACGGCCTACCGCCACGCGCTGCGCCTGGCCGCCGGAAAGCTGGCGCGGCAGGCGGTCGAGCAGCTCTTCAAGCTCAAGAATTTTGGCGGCTTCATTCACCTGGGACTCAATCTGATCTTTCGGCAGCTTGCTCAACTTGAGGCCAAAGGCCAGATTCTCGCGCACCGTCATGTGTGGATAGAGGGCGTAGTTCTGGAACACCATCGCAATCCCGCGCTCTTTCGGCGCGAGGTTGTTCACGATCTTGTCGCCGATACGCACCTCGCCGCCGCTGATGGTTTCCAGTCCCGCCAGCATGCGCAGAGTAGTGGATTTGGCGCAGCCGGATGGGCCGACGATCACCATGAATTCCCCTTCGGCGATTTTAAGATCGATAGCGTGTACCGCTTTAAAACCGTTGGAGTAGACCTTTTCCAGCTTGTTGAAAATAACTTCAGCCATGGTATTTCCCTCTTAACCTTTAATTCCGCTGCTGGTGACGCCCTGTACGAAGTAGCGCTGTGCCAGGAAGAAGACAATGATGGATGGCAGAATGGAGATGCTCGCCATTGCCAGAATTTCGTTCCACGGCGCCCCTTCGGTGACGTCGATGGACATTTTCAGCGCCAGTGCAATCGGGTATTTATCCACGCTGTAGACATAAATCAGCGGCCCGATAAAGTCGTTCATGGACCACATGAACTGGAACAGGGCGACGGAGATAATGGCCGGTTTAAGGATCGGCACAACCACGTACCACAGCACCTGAAGGGAGTTACAGCCGTCAATCTGCGCCGCCTCTTCCATGTCACGCGGGACGCCGCGCAGGAACTGGATCAGCATGAAGACGAAGAACCCCTGGGTGGCGAAGGCCAGCGGCAGGTACAGCGGCATATAGCTGTTCAGCATGCCCATTTCACGGAACATCAGGTACTGCGGGATCAGCAGCACGGTGCTTGGCAGCAGCATGGTGGTAATGAGCGTGGCGAACCAGAACTTCTTCCACGGGATCTCGAAGCGGGCAAAGCCATACGCCACGATGGTGGAGGAGATAATGGTCAGGATCACTTTCGGGATCACATACTTAAAGGTGTTCAGCATGTAGTGGCCGAAGTTGTACTCGGTGCCGGTTTTCCAGCCGTTGATGAAGCCGTCCCAGGTGGCATGGGCAGGCCACAGGCTCAGGGTGGTGAAGATCTCGTGGTTCGGTTTGAACGACGCGGAGAACATCCACACCAGCGGGTAAAGCATCAGCAGGCCGACAAACAGCAGGATCGCATAGCGAACGGTGGCATTGATTTTCTCTCTGCGCAGCGTACGGGCTACTTCGCGTTCGGCGATGCTTCTTGCCGTGGAGAGTTGTTGAATATCAGCCATTTTTGCCTCCTTTATCGGCGGAGTAGAACACCCAGTATTTCGACGACTTAAAGGCGATACCGGCGAAGACGGCCACCACCAGGAACAGGATCCACGCCAGCGCCGCGCCATAACCCATATCGAAATACTTAAACGCGGTGTCGTAGATGTAGAGCGAGAACAGGTAGGTCGAATAGGTCGGCCCGCCGCCGGTGATCACGTACGGCCCGGTAAATTCCTGGAACGCCTGCGTGGTCTGCATGATGAAGTTGAAGAAGATCACCGGCGTAATCAGCGGCACGGTCACCTTCATGAACATCTGCCATTTCGATGCGCCATCGATCATCGCCGCTTCATACTGGGACTGCGGTACGTTTTGCAGCGCGGCCAGGAAGATGACCATCGCGGAACCGAACTGCCAGACGCGCAGCAGGGTAACGGACATTAGCGCCAGTGACGGTTCACCCAGCCAGTTCACCGGGTCAAAACCAAATACGCCGATAAAGCTGTTCAGCAGGCCATCGATGGCAAATAAGGCGCGCCACAATACGGCAATGGCGACGGAACTGCCGAGGATCGACGGAATATAGTAGGCAGTACGGAAAAATCCGATGCCGCGTAATTTAAAGTTCAGGACAAAGGCAATCCCTAATGCGAAGGCGAGCTTTAACGGAATGGTTAAAAATACGTATGCAAAGGTCACGCCCATTGATTTCCAGAAGAGCGTGTCTTCGGTAAACATGTAGCGATAGTTTTCGATGCCGTTAAACACCGGCGGACTCATCAAATCGTAATCCGTAAAGCTGAGGAAAAATGATGAGACGAAGGGGAATGCCGTAAAGAGTATCAACCCGATGATGTAGGGTGATATCCATGCGAGCCCCAGCAGCTTGTTTTCATTCATACATACCTACCTGGCGATCAATGGTTTAAAACGGAATCTGCTTTGTTACATCTTCCCAGGCCAGCATCGCGCGGCATGAGAGCTGAATTTTAGGGTGCAATATCTGGCGTCGGCTAAATATAAAATTGTTTATTAACGCATTTTTGCCTTCCTCTTTGCGCTAAATGCGTTGGGTTTCAAAAGAGCTGAACCGCCGTTCTTGGATACTAAAACATCGTTTTATTTTATATTATTGCGATTTATTTCTGCGTCATTCGCTTAATGATGGAAATGTGATCAGCGTCGAAACGCTGTTTCAATATAGTGAGGGAGGTGGCATTTTTGCCTTTTCACGGACGTTCGTCGGGACTGCGAGGAGGCGATACGAAGCACAAGTGGAAACGGGAAAAACAATAGTCACGCAGCGTGGCTAACTACCAGATCTGATAGCAGGTCTACAGATGTACCAATTCGGCATTCAGATAATTCTTACATTCTTGTATGATTTCTTAAACCGGAACCAGTCAGGCAGAATTTCACTGCATCCTTAAAAGAAGAACAGTTATGTCAGCAATGGATTTCAAACAACATACGGATCTCAACTTTCCTCACTATGCTCCCCCGGCGGTCAGCGCTAAAGAAATAGATCTCCTGGGTCTGCTGGACGTCCTGCTGGCAGCAAAAAAACGCATCATTACCATTGTGTTTGCATTTGCACTGGTCGGCCTGGCAATCGCCTTCCTGATACCGCAAAAATGGACCAGTAAAGCGGTCATTACGCCAGCGGAACAGACGCAGTGGAGTTCGCTGCGCCAGATGATGGTGACGCTGCAGGTGCTTGATGTGGACGTTAAAGTTACCCGTGCGGATGTATTTAATCTGTTTATCAAAAAGTTTCAGTCTCAGTCCCTGCTTGAAGAGTACATGAAGAGCTCTCCTTACGTGATGGCTCAGCTCGATGGCGCCGAGGTTGACCCGCTGGAGCTGCACCGCGCGGTGGTCAATATCGCCGAAAAGATGAAGGCTATTGATAACACCCAGGAAAAAAATGCTGATAAAGCACCGTATCTCTCCTGGACGTTAAGCTTCACTGCCCCAACGGCAGAGGACGCGCAGAAAGTGTTGAATGGTTACATTCAGTACATTTCCCGCATCGTCGAGCAGGAGACCATGCAAAACATCCGCGATCAGCTGATCCTGAGAACCAAAACGGTTCAGCAGCAGCTGGAGCTGGATCGGGTTCGACTGACCAATATCCACAATACCAACCTGCAACGCCTTAACTACTCGCTTGAAGTGGCGAACGCGGCAGGGATCAAAAAGCCGGTTTACAGTAACGGACAAGCGGTGAAAGACGATCCGGATTACTCCGTCGCGCTCGGCGCGGACGGGATTGCGCAGAAATTGCAGATTGAAAAAAATCTGAAGGATGTTTCTGAGCTGAACGCCGATTTCCAGAACCGCGAATACTATCTGGCGCAGCTGCAAAAACTCTCCTTCGAAGACGTGAGCCTGGAGCCGTTCAAATACCAGCTCTCTCCTTCTATGCCGGTGAAAAAAGATGGCCCGGGCAAAGCACTGATCGTGCTGCTGGCGGGTATTCTGGGTGGGCTGTTCGCCTGTGGCAGCGTGCTGCTGCGCGAAGCAATGCGCTCCCGCAACCCGCTGCCGGAACAACTTCCTGAGCCGGTTACGGAATAACATGAAAAAAGGCGCTCTGATGAGCGCCTTTTTTTATTTCAGGAAATCCTCGCGTACCGGCGTAAAGGTATCCAGCAAGGTGCCGGGTTTGAGGCAAACGCAGCCGTGCATCACGTGCGGCTTTTTATAGAGAGTGTCGCCCGCCGTCACCACATGCTTTTCCTCGCCAATGGTGAACTCAAATTCCCCCGAGAGAACGTAGGTGAGCTGCTCATGCGGGTGGTTATGCAGCGGGCCAATCGCACCTTGCTCGAAATTCACTTCCACCGCCATCATCCTGCCGTCGTGCGCCAGAATACGACGCGTCACGCCGTTGCCCAAATCCTCAAGCGTGGTCTCTTTATGGAAAATAAACATATTTTCGCCCTGTCATGTAATGAAACATTGTTTCATTTAACTTATCTCAGCCGCAGCGAAAAGAAAACGTTTAGCCAAATAACTGGAAAGGCGATCACAAGTTTGCTTCACTGGGTGAAACGTACAGGAGGAAAGATGAAAACGATCGGTCTGTTAGGGGGCATGAGCTGGGAATCAACGATCCCGTACTACCGCCTGATTAATGAAGGCGTCAAACAGCGTCTGGGCGGTCTGCATTCGGCCAGCCTGCTGCTGCACAGCGTGGATTTCCATGAAATAGAAGCCTGCCAGTCGAGCGGGGAGTGGGACAAAGCCGGGCAAATGCTGGCAGACGCCGCACTTGGCCTGGAGCGTGCGGGCGCGCAGGGTATTCTGCTGTGTACCAACACCATGCATAAGGTGGCGTCGCATATTGAAGACCGCTGTTCGCTGCCGTTCTTACATATCGCGGATGCCACCGGGCGTGCCATACGTGCCGCCGGCATGACGCGCGTGGCGCTGCTGGGGACGCGCTACACCATGGAGCAGGATTTTTACCGCGGGCGGCTGAGTAGCCAGTTCGGGATTGAAAGCCTGATCCCGGAGGAGGCAGACCGGGCGCGCATTAACCAGATTATTTTTGATGAACTGTGCCTCGGCACCTTCAGCGAAGCTTCGCGCGCCTGGTACGTCAGCGTGATTGAGAAACTGGCGCAGCAGGGGGCGGAAGGAGTCATCTTCGGCTGTACCGAAATTGGCCTGCTGGTGCCGGCAGACCAAAGCCCGATACCGGTCTTTGATACCGCCGCCATCCATGCCGCGGATGCGGTGGAGTTTATGCTGTCATAAAGGTTTTTGCAGGTCAGGTAAGCGAAGCGCCACCTGACGCGCGTGCGCAATCAGGTGTTCACTAAAGGCATCAACCAGCGCTGAGGCGGGCCGGTGCAGCGGGCGGATCAGGCTTACGGTAAAGGGAACGGAAACGCTAAAACGGCGCAGAACCACGCCGCTGCTGGCGTAGTCCATAGCCGTGAGCGGGTTCACCACCGAAATACCCACGCCCGCGCGCACCATCGCGCAAATTGATGCCGCACTGTGCGTTTCCATCACCATCCGCCGCTTCACCTGATGTTCGGCAAACAGGCCATCCAGAAGCTGCCGGTAGCTGTCGGTCTGCGACAGGCTGATATAGTTCTCACCGTGAAAATCTGCCGGGGTCAGAACTGCTTTGAAAGCAAGCGGGTGGCTGGCAGGCAGCACGCAGACCTCATCCAGCGAGAGCAGCTCCGTGCGTTCCGTTCCCGCTGGCGTGACGAGGGTTTCGGTCAGACCCAGATCGTGGCGCTGGGCCGAAAGCCACTCCTCCAGCAGCGGCGACTCCTGCGGCACGATGGTCAGGCTGACCTCCGGATAGCGGGCCAGAAACGGCTGTAGCAGTACCGGCAGGAATGACTGAGAAAAGACCGGCAGGCAGACGATGGACAGCTCGCCCTGGCGAAACTCCCTCAGGCTCTCCGCCGCGCTCACGATCCTGTCCAGCCCGTACCAGGAGCGCTGAACCTCCTCAAAAAGACGTAAACCCTGCACCGTTGGATGCAGCCTGCCGCGGGTGCGTTCAAACAGCTTCAGCCCCAGCACTTTCTCAAAACGCGCCAGCTCGCGGCTGACCGTCGGCTGCGAGGTGTGCAGCATCTGCGCGGCTTCAGTGAGATTGCCGGTGGTCATCACCGCATGAAAAATCTCGATATGGCGTAGGTTAACGGCGGGCATAGGGCACCTGATGGCTGAGCGTGGTCCATATCATTTTTGCATAGACTCACGATAAAACGATATTTTTTATTCTCTTCAGGCTATGGCGTAATGATAAAAAACAGAATACCGGAGACGACCATGCCACGCCCGCTCAACCAGACCGAAACCGATTTAAACGCCGATAACCTGCTGCGCCTGCCTGCCGAATTCGGCTGTCCGGTGTGGGTCTACGATGCGCAGATTGTTCGCGAGAAAATCGCCGCGCTGCATCAGTTTGACGTGGTGCGTTTTGCGCAGAAGGCCTGCTCCAATATTCATATTCTGCGCCTGATGCGCGAGCAGGGCGTGAAGGTTGACTCCGTATCGCTGGGTGAAATCGAACGTGCGCTGGCGGCCGGGTTTGATCCAAAGGCCGATAGCGACGCGATCGTCTTCACCGCTGACCTGATAGACGACGCCACGCTGGCGCGCGTGCACGAGCTGCAAATCCCGGTGAATGCCGGTTCGGTGGATATGCTGGAACAGCTTGGGCAGGTTTCCCCGGGCCATCGCGTCTGGCTGCGCATCAACCCGGGCTTTGGTCACGGTCACAGTCAGAAAACCAACACCGGGGGCGAAAACAGCAAGCACGGGATCTGGTATGCCGATATGCCTGCGGCGCTGGAGGTTTTACAACGTTACAACCTTAAGCTGGTGGGTATTCACATGCATATCGGATCCGGCGTGGATTATGGCCATCTTGAGCAGGTCTGTGGCGCGATGGTGCGTCAGGTTATCGATTTTGGCCAAGATCTGGAGGCGATCTCCGCCGGGGGAGGGCTTTCGATCCCTTACCGCGAAGGGGAGGAGGCGATCGACACGGATCACTATTACGGCCTGTGGAGCGCCGCGCGTGACAGCATCGCCGCTCATCTGGGCCATGCGGTGAAGCTGGAGATTGAGCCGGGTCGTTTCCTGGTCGCCGAAGCTGGCGTGCTGGTGGCGCAGGTGCGGAGCGTGAAGGAGATGGGAAGCCGTCACTTTGTGCTGATTGATGCTGGCTTCAACGACCTGATGCGCCCGTCCATGTACGGCAGCTATCATCACATCACCGCGCTTGCCGCCGATGGCCGCGATCTGGTCAACGCCCCGCGCATCGAGACCGTTGTTGCCGGCCCGCTGTGTGAATCCGGTGACGTCTTTACTCAGCAGGAAGGCGGGAAAGTCGAAACCCGTTCGCTGCCAGAGGTAAAACCGGGAGATTATCTGGTGCTGCATGATACCGGTGCATACGGGGCGTCTATGTCTTCGAACTACAATAGCCGTCCGCTGCTGCCGGAAGTGCTGTTTGATAATGGCGTGGCGCGGCTGATTCGCCGTCGCCAGACCATTCAGGAATTGCTGGCGTTAGAGCTGGTCTGATTAAACCAGGGCCCTGTTGTCACCGAATCGCGTAACACCAGCGTGCCGGTGAACGGTGGGATCGCTTCAACCGGCTGGTTTTTTGCCAGCCGGATCGCCTGGTCGATCGCCGTCACGATCATGTTGTCGATCGGCAAATACACCGACGACAGGGCAGGCTCCAGCCACTTTGCGCTGGGGGCATCGTCAAAACCAAACAGCGAAATATCCTGCGGGATCTTCAGCCCGGCCTGGTGTAATGCTTTGGAGGCGCCCAGGGCCATATCATCATTACAGGCAAACAGGGCGCTGAACGATGTCTTTTCCGCAATCAGCTCCTTGCACAGCTCGTAACCCCGCGTCATGCCTGCATCGCCGTATTTAATCCGCCGCTCATCGAGACGAATACCGTGCTTCTCCAGCGCCTTACGGTAGCCCATCAGCCGCGCTTTACCCGTTGGGGTGTGGATCGGGACGGTGATACAGGCGATCTCCCGATGGCCCTGGCTTATCAGGTAATCCACCGCTTTGAAGGCTGCGTCCTGCTGTTCAAAGAAGACGCAGCGATCCGCCGCCTGGCTCACTTCGCGGTTAATGATCACCAGCGGCGTCTGCACGCTGTTGATCAGCTTCAGGATCGTCTTTTCGCTCATGTAACGCGTGTACAGCACGATGGCGTCGCACTTGCGGTCGGCGAGCATCTGCACCGCCAGTTCTTCCTGTTCAGGGGCATCGTGACCGTCGGTAACAATCAGCTGTTTACCGTGCGTTTCGGTCTGCCGTGACGCCTGCTGTAGCAAACGACCAAAGTAAAAACCGTCGAACGTCGAGACGACCAGACCGATGCTGTTGCTGGTCTGGTTAGCCAGCGAGCGCGCGAGAAAGTTCGGACGATAGCCCAGCTCCTCCATCGCGCGAAATACCTGCTGGCGCGTGCTCTCTTTAACCTGACCTGTGCCGTTCAGCACGCGCGAAACGGTGGCCTTCGACACGCCCGCACGCAGTGAGACATCCAGCATTGTTGCCATTCGAAATTCCTGTTTCCACGTAATGGTTTGCAGTTTAACACAGACCATCCGGCGCATAAGCGACGTGGGAAGGACAAAACCCCATAACGATCACGCTTTTCAGTAACGATCCTCGCCCGCGGAATAAATGCCTGTCATTGGTATACCAAAATGGTGATAAATCATAATCTGGAATACCTCTAACGGCGTTGGGAGCTTAATCACAGAACAAATCGCCTGTGGACGCTATTTTTGGCATACCAATAGTATCCGGCTGTACACCTTATTCAATAAAAGCCCTTTTACTGAGGTATTACCCTATGGCATTTCAGGAAAAACTGATCGACGCTCTGGGCAGTTTTGCCACTACCTTCAACAGCTATCGCTATATCCAGGCGATCAAGTCTGCGTTTATTACCTTAATGCCAGTCATCATAGTGGGGGCGTTCTCGGTATTGATCTCCAATATGGTGCTGGATCCGAAAAACGGTCTGGCGAGCTTTCAGTCGCTGTCGTTTCTCGCGGCCTTAAAGCCGATCACCAGCGCGCTCAACTATGCCACGCTGAATTTTCTCAACATCGGCGCGGTGTTTTTAATCGGCATTGAGCTGGGGCGTATTAACGGCATTAAGTCCCTGTTCCCCGGCCTGCTGGCGGTGATCTGCTTTATCTGCGTGACGCCGACCACGGTGGAAATGCTGGTGGACGGTGAGATGCACGTGGTGAAAGATGTGCTGCTGCGCCAGTTCTCAGATACCCGCAGCCTGTTCCTCGGTATGTTTATCGCCATCCTGTCGGTGGAGATCTACTGCTGGCTGGAAAACCGCAAGGGGCTGAAAATCAGGATGCCGGACACGGTGCCGCCGAACGTTGCCGCGTCGTTCTCTGCGCTGATCCCGGCCATTATCACCACCACCGCCATCGCCACCTTTGGCTTCGTGTTTCATCAGGTTACCGGCATGTATCTCTACGACGCGGTATACCAGGTGGTGCAACAGCCGCTGGAGCGCGTGGTGCAAAGCCTGCCGGGGATCCTGCTGCTGATGTTTGTCGCCCAGCTGTTCTGGGTGATTGGTATTCACGGCAACCAGATGATCAAGCCGATCCGCGAGCCGCTGCTGCTGGGGGCAATCACCGTTAACATGAGCGCGTTCGAGCAGGGCAAAGAGGTGCCAAACATCATCACCATGCCGTTCTGGGACGTCTATATGAGCATCGGCGGCTCCGGCCTGACCATCGGCCTGCTGATAGCCGTCATGATTGCCACCAAACGTAAAGAGATGAAGGAGATAGCCAAGCTCTCCATCGGGCCGGGTATTTTTAATATCAATGAGCCGGTGATCTTCGGTATGCCAATCATGCTCAACCCGATCCTGGCTATCCCCTTCATCATCACGCCGCTGGTGACGGGCTCGATTGGCTACTTTGCCACCGTGACCGGATTTGCCGGGAAAGCCGTGGTAATGGTGCCCTGGACCACGCCGCCGCTGATCAACGCCTGGCTGTCAACGGCGGGCTCCATGGGGGCGGTCATCACCCAGTTTATCTGCATCGTGACCGCGGTGATTATCTATCTGCCGTTTGTGAAAATTGCTTCACGCCGCGCAGAGCAGGCCGCACTGCAACAAGCCACCGATAACGCATGAGGATACGATGAGCACAAAACAGATAGCCATACCGCAAGATTTTATTCTGGGCGCGGCGGCATCGGCCTGGCAGACCGAGGGCTGGAGCGGCAAAAAGCCGGGGCAGGATTCGTGGATCGATCTCTGGTACATGAACGATCGTCACGTCTGGCATAACGGCTATGGTCCGGCGGTGGCAACCGACTTTATCAATCGCTTCCGCGAAGATGTAGCGCTGATGAAGCAGGCGGGACTGACGCACTATCGCACTTCGATCAACTGGTCGCGCTTTTTAACCGACTATGAAAATGCGACGGTAGATGAAGAGTACGCCGCGTATTACGACGCGCTGTTCGATGAAATGCACCGTCAAGGCATTGAGCCGATGATCTGTCTGGAACACTACGAATTGCCGGGCGTGCTGCTGGAGACCTACGGCGGCTGGGCGTCAAAGCACGTCGTCGAGCTGTTCGTTCGCTATGCGGAAAAGGTATTTGAGCGCTTTCACGGCAATGTCACCCGCTGGTTTACCTTCAACGAACCGATTGTGGTCCAGACGCGCGTCTACCTTGACGCGCTGCGCTGGCCCTATGAGCAGAGCACCAGCACCTGGATGCAGTGGAACCACCATAAGGTGCTGGCGACGGCGAAAGTGGTGAAGCTGTTTCGCGAGAAAGGGTATGACGGCACGGTGGGCTGTATTCTTAACCCGGAAGTGACCTATCCGCGCTCCCGCGCGCCGCATGACGTGCGAGCGGCAGAGATGTACGATCTGTTCTACAACCGCGTCTTTCTCGACCCGCTGGTGCACGGGCGCTATCCGCAGGCGCTCTTTACCCTGCTGGCGCAGCATCAGGTGCAGTGGGACTACACGGCTGACGAGCTGGCGCTGATTGCCGACAACACCGTCGATGAGCTGGGCATTAACCTCTATTACCCGCATCGCGTCAAAGCCCCGTCCCGCGCCTGGCACCCGGAGACGCCGTTCCATCCGGCGTACTACTACGAGCCGTTTGAGCTGCCCGGACGGCGTATGAACACCTCCCGCGGCTGGGAGATCTTTCCGCGCATTATTTACGACATGGCGATGCGGATTAAAAACGACTATCGCAACATTGACTGGTTTGTGGCGGAAAGCGGGATGGGCGTGGAGAACGAAGTGCAGTATCGCAATCGTGACGGTGTCATTGACGACACGTACCGCATCGCGTTTATCAGCGAACATCTCTACTACACGCTGCTGGCGCGGGAGGCGGGGGCAAACTGTCACGGTTATATGCTGTGGGCCTTCACCGACAATGTCTCCCCGATGAACGCGTTTAAAAACCGCTACGGGCTGATTGAGATCGACCTTGAAAATCAACGCGCACGGCGGGCAAAGAAATCAGCGTCCTGGTTCCGCCAGCTGCGCGATGAGCGTGTGCTGACGCTCAGGGTAGACGATGAATGGAAGTAAGCCTTCTGGTAAAATAGCGCACAAACTGGCCGGGAGGACGTCCGGCCCGCGCATTAATTGAAAAACACAGGTGAAAACGTGGATAAGGCTGTCATCCTGCCGGAAAAAAAACAGTACCAGGAGATTGGCGAGGATTTACGGGCGCAGATTATCCAGGGGCATTATCCCGTGGGATCGCGTCTGCCGCCGGAGCGCAACATCGCCGAGACGTATGGCGTCAGCCGCACTATCGTGCGCGAGGCGCTGCTGATGCTTGAGCTCCAGGGAACGGTGGATATTCGCCAGGGGTCAGGCGTGTACGTGATGCGCATTCCTGAAGAGCATGAAAACGAGGAAGAGCGTTTTCTGAACAGTGACGTTGGGCCGTTTGAAATTCTCCAGGCGCGTCAACTGCTTGAAAGCAACATCGCTGCCTTTGCCGCAAAAATGGCGACACGGGCGGACATCGACAACCTGCGCCGCATTATCGAGCAAGAGCAACGGGCGATTGCCGTCGACGATCGCAGCCAGGACAACAACAAAATGTTCCACCTGGTGCTGGCTGGGGCCACACAAAACCAGATGCTGCTGGCGACGGTTGAGAGCGTCTGGCATCACATGGACAGCAGTCCGCTGTGGCAGCAGTTCAATGGCCATATCGCCAGCCGCGCCTGGCGCCTGAAGTGGCTCGGAGACAGGCAAACCATTCTCGCTGCGCTCCGCCGCCGCGACGTGATGGGGGCGTGGCAGGCGATGTTCCAGCATCTTGAAAACGTCAAAAAGAGCCTGCTCGAGCTGTCAGACGAAGACGCGCCCGATTTTGACGGCTATCTCTTCGAATCGGTCCCTCTTTTCCAGGGGAAGCTGGTGTGAATATACTGCCGCTTCACGCTGCGCCGCAGTTTACACAGCAGGTGATCGACTGGATCTGGAACGCGTTTGGTGAAGGTATGCCGCGTGCCTTTTTCCAGAGCATTATCGAGCACAGCCTGACGCCAGGCGAGTTACCGCTCACCTTTATTGCCGTTGAGGATGACCAGCTGCTGGGCACCATTGGGTTGTGGCGTTGCGATTTAATTTCCCGGCAGGATCTTCATCCCTGGCTGGCTGCGCTGTATGTCGATGAAGCCGCGCGGGGAAACGGGCTGGCGGGAAAACTTCAGCAGCATGTTATCGGCTACGCGCGACGCGCCGGGTATCACGAGCTCCACCTCTGGTCTGCCTGCCGCGACTTCTACGAACGTTACGGCTGGCACTACATCGGTGATGCGCTGGAATACCCGGATAAAACCGTCCATCTCTATCGCTGTTCGCTCACGGCTTCCGCGGGCGATACCACCGAGTGACGGCGCACTAAGGTTGGGCTGAACAGGTGGGTAATTTCCGGTGGCGGGCGATGCTCGGCCAGCGCTAACGCCAGTTCTGCCGCCTGCGTTGCCATGGTCACGATCGGGTAGCGCACGGTGGTCAGGCGAGGGCGCACGTAGCGCGACACCAGCACATCATCAAAGCCAATCAGCGAAATTTCTGCCGGGACGTCGATTCCGTTATCATTCAGCACGCCCATTGCGCCGGCGGCCATGGAGTCGTTATAGCTGGCCACGGCGGTGAAATTCCGCCCGCGGCCCAGCAGCTCGGTCATCGCCTGCTCGCCGCCACTCTCATCCGGTTCTCCGTACGCCACAAGACGATCGTTGCACGGCAGACCGGCTTCGCGCAGCGCGTCGTAATAGCCCTGAAGGCGATCTTCCGCATCGGAAATTGGGTGGTTGGAGCACAGATAACCAATTCGGGTATGGCCCTGCTGGATCAGGTGACGGGTTGCGAGCCATGCGCCGTAACGGTCGTCGAGCGCCACGCAGCGGGTTTCAAATCCGGGAATAATACGGTTGATAATCACCATCCCCGGCATCTGTTTCATCAGATGGATCAGCTCGGCGTCGGGGATCATTTTGGCATGGACCACCAGCGCCGCACAGCGATGACGGATCAACTGCTCAATGGCCTGGCGTTCTTTCTGTTCATTGTGGTAGCCATTACCAATCAGCAGGAAATTACCGGTGTGATAAGAAACTTGTTCTACGGCTTTGACCATCGCACCGAAAAACGGATCGGATACATCCCCGACCACCAGCCCGATGGTTTCTGTCGACTGTTGGGCAAGGGCGCGTGCGTTGGCGTTAGGGTGATAATTCAGGTTTTCCATGGCGTCCTGCACGGCCTGGCGTGATGCATCACTCGCTTTAGGGGAGTTGTTGATCACGCGGGAGACGGTCGCGACGGAAACACCGGCCAGACGAGCCACATCCTTAATTGTCGCCATTCAATACCTTCTTATAGGGGTAAGCGTTTACACACTAACTAGTGTTGCGGAAAAGCGGCGCGCATTCAAGGGGAGCGGGTGGGCGTCCTCTGCAAACGTGAAGCAGAACATCCCTCGCGGTGTAATCGTTACACGGCCAGTCATGTCTGAATAATGTCAATCTGAACCTTTAGTTACACTTTGCCTCAGGCTGTTGCGATTGTCCGTTGGCAACGATGCGTTGTGAATTGCTAGAGTCGAGATCCCAGAGGTATTGATAGGTGGAATCAACTTCGGTTGATTAACACGATTTACACCAACCTGCGTTTTACGCAGGTTTTTTTTTGCCTGTAAGTTCAACCTGTAACAGCAAAAGAGATTATTCACACCTGGTTGCACTTCGGCTCATTCCCTTGCGTTTTCCTGCTGGCGAAGCCTGTCGCCGGAGGCCACAATCAAGATCCCAGAGGTATTGATTGGTGAGAATTCCTGGTACGTTTTCGTACTCTTCACTTGCACCAACCTGCGCGGATGCGCAGGTTTTTTTTCGCCTCTGTTTTTGCTATCGCTCCCTCACTACTTCTCGTGTAATCTGCCACCATTTATACCTTTCACACTGGCTGGCAAAGGGAGTTGAAATGCTTTTTGGGTTCTTCCGCACACTGTTTCGTGTCCTGTTTCGCATTCGCGTGACTGGCGATACGCAGGCACTCTATGGCGAGCGTGTTCTTATCACACCGAATCACGTCTCTTTTCTTGATGGCGTATTGCTGGCGCTGTTTTTGCCCGTGCGGCCCGTCTTCGCAGTGTACAGCTCCATCAGTGAAAAATGGTACATGCGCTGGCTCAGGCCGCTTATTGATTTTGTCCCGCTCGACCCTACCAAACCGATGATGATTAAACATCTGGTGCGTCTGATTGGGCAGGGGCGTCCGGTGGTTATCTTCCCGGAAGGGCGGATTTCAGTGACGGGCTCCCTGATGAAAATTTACGACGGGGCCGGTTTTGTCGCGGCGAAGTCTCAGGCCACCGTCGTGCCGCTACGCATCGACGGGGCTGAGCTGACCTTTTTCAGCCGTCTGAAAGGGCTGGTGAAGCAGCGTCTGTTCCCGAAAATTACGCTGCATATATTACCGCCGACGTCACTGCCGATGCCCGAGGCGCCGCGCGCGCGTGACCGCCGTAAAATCGCCGGGGAAATGCTGCATCAGATTATGATGGAAGCGCGCATGGCCGTACGCCCGCGCGAAACGCTGTATGAATCGTTGCTGTCGGCGCAGTATCGCTACGGTGCGAAGAAAAACTGCATCGAAGACATCAACTTTACGCCGGATACCTACCGTAAGCTGTTGACCAAAACGCTGTTTGTCGGGCGTATCCTGGAAAAGTACAGCAAACAGGGCGAAAAGATCGGCCTGATGCTGCCAAACGCGGGTATCAGCGCGGCGGTGATCTTTGGTGCCGTCTCCCGAGGCCGCATTCCGGCGATGATGAACTACACGGCGGGCGTGAAAGGGCTCTCCAGCGCGATTACCGCAGCACAAATCAACACCATCTTTACCTCCCGCCAGTTCCTGGACAAAGGCAAGCTGTGGCACCTGCCGGAACAGCTGACGCAGGTGCGCTGGGTGTTCCTGGAAGATCTGAAAGCAGACGTCACGACCGCCGACAAGCTGTGGATTTTCGCGCACCTGCTGATGCCGCGTCTGGCGCAGGTTAAGCAGCAGCCGGAGGATGATGCCATTATCCTCTTTACCTCCGGCTCTGAAGGCAACCCGAAAGGTGTGGTTCATAGCCACAAAAGCATTCTGGCAAACGTCGAACAGATTAAAACCATCGCTGATTTTACCGCCAACGATCGCTTTATGTCGGCGCTGCCGCTGTTCCACTCATTTGGTTTGACCGTGGGTCTCTTTACGCCGCTGCTGACCGGTGCCGAGGTGTTCCTCTACCCAAGCCCGCTGCACTACCGCATTGTGCCGGAGCTGGTTTATGACCGTAACTGCACGGTGCTGTTCGGGACGTCCACCTTCCTCGGAAATTACGCGCGCTTCGCCAACCCGTATGATTTCTTCCGCGTGCGCTACGTGGTGGCGGGGGCGGAAAAACTCCAGGACAGTACGCGCCAGATCTGGCAGGACAAGTTTGGCCTGCGGATTCTGGAAGGCTATGGCGTGACGGAGTGCGCGCCGGTGGTCTCCATCAACGTTCCGATGGCGGCGAAACCGGGAACGGTTGGCCGCATTCTGCCGGGGCTGGACGCGCGTCTGCTGGCGGTGCCGGGTATTGAAGACGGCGGACGTCTTCAGCTGAAAGGGCCGAACGTCATGAACGGCTATCTGCGTGTGGAAAACCCGGGCGTGCTTGAGGCGCCGACTGCCGAGAACGTCAATGGCGAGGTTGAAACGGGCTGGTACGACACGGGCGATATCGTGCGCTTCGACAATCAGGGCTTCGTGCAGATCCAGGGACGTGCAAAACGCTTCGCCAAGATCGCCGGGGAAATGGTCTCTCTTGAAATGGTCGAGACGCTGGCGACCGCAGTCTCGGCGGAGAAAATGCATGCGACCGTGGTGAAAAGTGATGCCAGTAAAGGCGAGGCGCTGGTGCTCTTTACTACTGACGGTGAACTGAAGCGTGATGCGCTTCTCAGGTATGCGCGCGAACATGGTATCCCCGAGCTGGCGGTCCCCCGCGATATTCGTTACCTCAAACAGTTACCGGTGCTGGGCAGCGGTAAACCCGATTTTGTGACCCTGAAGGGCATGGTTGAAGAGGCGGAACAGCATAATGCGTGAGTCAGTACACACTAACACTTCAATCTGGTCGAAAGGCATGCTGGCGGTTATCGCCGCCCAGTTTCTTTCCGCGTTTGGCGATAACGCGTTGCTGTTTGCTACGCTGGCGTTGCTGAAAGCTGAGTTTTATCCCGACTGGAGCCAGCCGATCCTACAGATGGTGTTTGTGGGTGCTTACATTGTATTTGCGCCGTTTGTTGGCCAGGTGGCGGACAGCTTCCCCAAAGGTCGGGTCATGATGTTTGCCAACAGTCTTAAGCTTCTGGGCGCGGCAAGCATCTGCTTTGGTATCAACCCGTTTGTCGGCTACACGCTGGTGGGCATTGGCGCGGCCGCTTACTCTCCGGCGAAGTACGGCATTCTGGGGGAGCTTACCACCGGTGATAAGCTGGTGAAGGCCAACGGCCTGATGGAGTCCTCCACCATTGCGGCGATTCTGCTGGGTTCGGTGGCGGGCGGTGTGCTGGCAGACTGGCACGTGCTCGCCGCGCTTGGCATCTGTGCCCTGATGTACGGCGGCGCGGTGATCGCCAACCTGTTTATCCCCAAACTGGCCGTGGCGCGTCCGGGACAATCCTGGCGCTTCGGGCCAATGACCGGCAGCTTCTTCAACGCCTGCCGCGTACTGTGGCGTAACGGTGAAACACGCTTCTCGCTGATGGGCACCAGCATGTTCTGGGGGGCCGGCGTTACGCTGCGTTTCCTGCTGGTGCTGTGGGTGCCGGTGGCGCTGGGTATAACAGACAACGCCACGCCGACCTACCTGAATGCCATGGTCGCCGTCGGGATTGTGGTCGGGGCCGGGGCTGCGGCCAAACTGGTAACGCTTGAAACCGTTGCGCGCTGCATGCCTGCAGGGATCCTGATCGGCGTCGGCGTTCTGTTCTTCTCCCTGCAACATGCCATATTGCCAGCCTATGCCCTGTTGTTACTGATCGGCGTATTAGGCGGTTTCTTTGTGGTGCCGCTCAACGCGCTTTTGCAGGAGCGCGGCAAGCAGACCGTCGGGGCTGGCAACGCCATTGCGGTGCAAAACCTTGGCGAAAACATGGCGATGCTGCTGATGCTGGGGATTTACTCGCTGGCGGTAAAAGCAGGTGCGCCGGTTGTGGCAATCGGGGTGGGGTTTGGCGCACTGTTTGCGCTGGCGATTACCGGGCTGTGGGTCTGGCAGCGTCGGCGGTGATATCTTTGCCTGGTGGCGGCTCCGCCTGACCCGGCCTACGTTTCGTGATGTTGGCGGATTTTGTAGGCCCGGTAAGGCAACGCCGCCACCGGGCAAATCGTCAACTTAAGGTGCCGGGTAAGTATAAACCTGATGCACCGCTTCAATCTCCGCTAAGACCTCTTCACTCAGGTTCAGGTGGAAACTCTCAATATTGGTTTTTAACTGATCCATTGTCGTTGCGCCGAGCAGGGTACTTGCCACAAACGGCTGACGACGCACGAAGGCCAGCGCCATCTGCGCCGGATCGAGTCCGTGACGCTTCGCGATATCCACATAGGCCGCCACGGCTTTTTGCGTCTGCTCGCCGCTATAGCGGGTGAAGCGGCTGAAAAGCGTGTTACGCGCGCCAGCCGGTTTCGCGCCGTTCAGGTATTTGCCCGTTAGGGTTCCGAAGCCCAGGCAAGAGTAGGCTAGCAGCTCCACCTCTTCGTACTGCGTCACTTCCGCGAGACCCACTTCATAACTGCGGTTCAGCAGGCTGTACGGGTTCTGGATGGTCACGATCCGCGGCAGGTCGTGTTTATCGGCCAGATGCAGATAGCGCATTACGCCAAACGCCGTCTCGTTGGAAACGCCGATGTAGCGGATCTTACCCGCGCGCTGGCATTCCGTAAGCGCCTCCAGTGTTTCCAGCAGGGTGACGGCCGGAGCACTCTCGTTCCAGGTGTAGCCAAGCTTACCGAAGCAGTTCGTCGGACGCTGCGGCCAGTGCACCTGATAAAGATCGAGATAGTCGGTTTGCAGGCGCTTGAGGCTGGCATCCAGCGCAGCACGGATATTCTTGCGATCGAGGATCTGGTTAGGGCGGATCCCGGCATCGTTATTACGGGAAGGGCCGCTAACCTTAGAAGCGATGACCAGCTTTTCGCGATTGCCGCGTTTCGCCAGCCAGTTGCCGACATACGTTTCGGTAAGACCTTGAGTTTCCGGGCGGGGAGGAACTGGGTACATCTCCGCCACGTCAATCAGGTTAATGCCCTGGCTGACGGCGTAATCGAGTTGTGCATGGGCATCGGCTTCGCTGTTTTGTTCACCAAATGTCATGGTGCCTAACCCCAGCTGGCTGATCTCCAGAGCGCTATGGGGGATACGGTGATAATGCATAGCCGGTTTCCTTTTTTAGACATACAGACCGCGTCAGGAACCTCCCGACAAAGGAATATAAACATGGCAGAGGGAAGGCAAAAGGGGAAGGAAAAAATCAAAAAGGCCAGCAAGCTACTGACCTTTATCTGTTTAACGCTCGATGATCTGGGAGACTTCGTCGCGATTAATTTGCATTTGATTGCCTTCGCGATCGCGGTAACTCACCAGACCGGTATCGTCGTCGACTTCGGGTTTGCCATCGGTCAGGATCATACGACCATCTTTCGTTGACATGACATAGTCGCTGCTACAACCCGATACCGCAAACGCTAAACCGACTGCTGAGATAATTACTGCCCATTTTTTCATCGTTCTCATCCTCACCTGGCTCGTATCAAATCATAGTGTAGTAATAACCTGATATTACGACAGGTGAAAGGGGGGAAATCTTAAAAAGGAGGAGATTATGTTAGCCGGAGCGCAAAATTGGTAAAAAACTATGTTTTCAACAGGAAGTGTCGTGCCAGCAGTGCACCGGTGAAATTCTTTTTAAGATAGAAGCCGCGCGGCAGCGTCAGGATCGGTTCGCCCTGTGCACCTACCGCTTCAGTGAGCGCTTTGCTGTTGGCGGCTTTGGGACGGAGTTGCAGCACTTCGCCATGCCGGGCGGTGATCTGCTCAACCTGTCCCAGCACAATCATGTCCATCAGCTCTTCCCAGTCCTGGGAAAGCTGTCTTTCTTCTTCTTCATCCGGGCTCCAGAGCAGCGGGGCGCCAACGCGACGCTCTGCCAGCGGGATCTGCCTGTCACCCTCAACGGGTACCCACAACACCCGCTTCAGCTTATGCCTGACGTGGCTGGTTTCCCATGTCACTCCGCTATTACCCGTTAGCGGCGCAACGCAGACAAAGGTAGTTTCCAGCGGCCGCCCCAGGCTATCAATGGGGATCGTCTTCAGTTCCACCCCCAGCGCCGCAAAATCTTGCTCGGGTTTACTGCCCGCGCTTGCGCCCAGCCAACGTTCAAGCAACACGCCGATCCAGCCTTTATCGCGCTTCAGATCGTTGGGTATCGTCAACCCCGCCATCACGGCCAGCTCGCCCAGTGCATAGCCTGCCAGACGTTGTGCCTGCTGGAGCAACTGGGCTTCACTGACGGGAGGAGAGAGCAGTGGGGCGAGAGAATGCATGCTGACAACCTTTTGGTTAAAAAATGAACTGATATTTTATCCCTTGTGGATAGAGTTTACTTTTTTCTGAGTATATATTCCATGTGGATGATTTATATTATGTTTTTTAGGAATGCATCCCGTCGCGGCATGGCTAAAAAACAGGTTGTGCAATTCTGGTCACTGACAATAAACAGGATCTTACACCATGTTATCCACAGAAAAATGGGATAACTGGGAATAACCGCCACTACTGTTTCAATTTACAGCCTTGACGTGCGATGAAAATCGAATTTTCACACAAATTGTGCCTAACTTATTGGCACAATCTGTGGATAAAACCGACGCTGTTCGATCTTTCATCACCAGGAAGATCTTTGATGTGACGATCGTCAAGTTAATCGCCTTTGATACCCTAAATTTACGTTTAACTGTATGAATTTAAATGATTTATTTTAAGTGATGAAAATTGCCGATTCGCCGGGCCACAAGGTTGTTCATCGGTAATTCCATACTTCTTCACAACTATATCCACAGAAAAGGTGAATAAAAATGGTCTCAGTCGCCCTCATCTGTTTATAACTCCTCACAAAATTGTGAGTTATTCAAATGTTATTAGGTTGCAGGCCTGTAAGAGAGTGGTTTACCGCCTCCCTGTAGTGTGAAACAATCATTCATATATCAGATTTAGTTTGGGGTAGTCCGGTGATTGATGACGATGGCTACCGCCCAAACGTAGGAATAGTAATTTGTAATCGTCAGGGCCAGGTGATGTGGGCCCGGCGATATGGTCAGCACTCCTGGCAGTTCCCGCAAGGCGGGATCAATCCTGGAGAGTCCCCAGAACAAGCGATGTACCGGGAGCTGTTTGAAGAGGTTGGTTTAAGCCGAAAAGATGTTCGCATCCTGGCTTCGACCCGCAACTGGTTGCGTTACAAGTTACCGAAACGTTTGGTGCGTTGGGACACAAAGCCGGTTTGTATCGGCCAGAAACAGAAGTGGTTTCTTTTGCAGTTGGTGGGCAACGATTCAGATATCAATATGCAAACCAGCAGCACGCCAGAGTTTGATGGCTGGCGCTGGGTAAGCTACTGGTATCCGGTTCGTCAGGTCGTGTCATTCAAGCGCGATGTATACCGTAGGGTGATGAAAGAGTTCGCAAGTGTCGTGATGCAGCTTCAGGAGACGACTCCGAAGCCACAGAGCGCACCTGCCTGGCGACGTAAAAGAGGTTAAGCTACGCAAATCATGCTCACCCGCTTGCGAGAAATAGTTGAAAAGGTCGCCAGTGCGCCTCGCCTCAACGAGGCGCTGAATATTCTGGTGACGGACATCTGTCTTGCGATGGAAACCGAGGTCTGTTCGGTCTACCTGGCCGACCATGACCGACGTTGCTACTACCTTATGGCAACCCGCGGATTAAAAAAACCACGGGGACGTACCGTCACGCTCGCGTTTGATGAAGGTATTGTTGGCCTGGTCGGGCGACTGGCGGAGCCAATCAACCTTGCCGATGCGCAAAAACACCCCAGCTTCAAATATATCCCTTCCGTCAAAGAAGAGCGTTTCCGCGCGTTTCTTGGCGTACCGATTATTCAGCGCCGCCAGCTGCTTGGCGTGCTTGTTGTTCAGCAGCGCGAGCTGCGCCAGTACGATGAAAGCGAGGAGTCCTTCCTCGTCACGCTGGCAACGCAGATGGCGGCGATCCTCTCTCAGTCCCAACTGACAGCCCTTTTTGGTCAGTATCGTCATACGCGTATTCGCGCGCTTCCGGCCTCGCCGGGGGTCGCTATTGCCGAAGGCTGGATGGATGCCACGCTCCCGCTGATGGAGCAGGTCTACGAAGCCTCGACGCTGGATGAAGCGCTTGAGCGCGAACGGCTCACCGCTGCGCTGGAAGAGGCGGCGAATGAGTTTCGTCGCTACAGCAAACGCTTTGCCGCTGGCGCGCAAAAAGAGACGGCGGCCATTTTCGATCTCTACTCACACCTGCTTTCCGATGCGCGTTTGCGTCGTGAGTTATTTGCCGAGGTCGATAAGGGGTCGGTGGCAGAGTGGGCGGTTAAAAAGGTCATTGAAAAATTTGCCGAGCAGTTTGCGGTACTGACTGACGGCTATCTGAAAGAGCGCGCCGGCGATTTACGCGCGCTTGGGCAACGTCTGCTGTTCCACCTCGATGATACTATTCAGGGGGCGAATGCCTGGCCGAACCGGTTTGTGCTGGTGGCCGATGAACTCTCGGCGACGACGCTGGCGGAATTACCGCAGGACAGGCTGGCGGGCGTGGTGGTGCGCGATGGCGCAGCTAACTCCCATGCCGCCATTATGGTGCGTGCGCTCGGTATTCCGACCGTGATGGGGGCGGATATTCAGCCCTCCGTACTACATCGCCGTACGCTGGTGGTGGACGGATATCGCGGTGAGTTGCTGGTGGATCCTGAGCCGGTTCTCCTTCAGGAGTACCAGCGTCTTATCAGCGAAGAGAATGAATTAAGCAAGCTGGCGGAAGATGACGTCAACCTGCCCGCGCAGCTCAAGAGCGGTGAGCGGGTGAAGGTGATGCTCAACGCGGGGTTAAGCCCCGAGCATGAAGAGAAGCTCGGCAGCCGCATCGATGGCATTGGTCTCTACCGCACCGAAATACCGTTCATGCTACAAAGCGGCTTCCCGTCAGAAGAGGAGCAGGTTGCGCAGTATCAGGGCATGTTGCAGATGTTTAACGACAAACCCGTCACGTTGCGCACCCTCGACGTCGGCGCGGATAAGCAACTGCCCTATATGCCCATCAGTGAAGAGAATCCCTGCCTCGGCTGGCGTGGGATCCGCATTACCCTCGATCAGCCGGAAATTTTCCTTATCCAGGTTCGTGCGATGCTGCGTGCCAACGCGGCCACGGGGAATCTCAGCATTTTGCTGCCGATGGTCACCAGTATTGACGAGATCGACGAAGCGCGGCGGTTGATTGAACGTGCAGGGCGCGAAGTGGAAGAGATGATCGGCTACGCGATCCCTAAACCCCGTATTGGCGTGATGCTGGAAGTGCCTTCGATGGTCTTTATGTTGCCGCAGCTGGCGACCCGCGTTGATTTTATCTCCGTTGGCACCAACGACCTAACGCAATACATTCTGGCGGTCGATCGCAACAATACCCGCGTGGCTAGTATCTACGACAGCCTGCATCCGGCGATGCTTCGTGCCCTGGCGATGATCGCCCGCGAAGCCGAGCAGCATAATATCGACCTGCGCCTGTGCGGTGAAATGGCCGGCGATCCGATGTGCGTGGCGATCCTGATTGGCCTCGGTTTCCGTCACCTGTCAATGAACGGACGTTCCGTTGCGCGTGTGAAATACCTGTTACGTCACATCGAACAAGATGAGGCGCATGAGCTGGCCGCGCGTAGCCTGGAAGCACAGCTGGCAGCCGAAGTGCGCCATCAGGTGGCGGCGTTTATGGAGCGACGCGGCATGGGCGGTTTGATCCGCGGCGGCCGCTGATCCCCACAAAATAATGACTGCTCGGACGACCCCCTCTCCCTTGAGGAAGAGGAATGGGGTGAGGGGGAACAGCGCGCATAAAACCCTATACACATCTTTTACATCTCAGGCGCATCCTCCGCGCCTGCCTTATGCTATGATTCGCAACTTTGGAGCACCTGCCAACGGCGGGAATGCAATTCAGCCGCTGTCCACTTTCAGCGGAATAACAACATCTTGTGGTGACAGATGAACAGTGGTTATCTGCATTTTCCGGAATTCGATCCGGTTATTTTCTCAATAGGACCTGTAGCGCTTCACTGGTACGGACTGATGTACCTGGTGGGCTTCGTCTTTGCCATGTGGCTTGCTGGTCGTCGCGCCAGTCGTCCGGGCAGCGGCTGGACGAAGAACGAAGTGGAAAACCTGCTTTATGCTGGCTTTCTTGGCGTATTCCTGGGCGGGCGCATCGGCTATGTCCTGTTCTACAACTTCCCGGTATTCCTGAACGACCCGCTCTATCTGTTCCGCGTCTGGGACGGCGGCATGTCCTTCCACGGCGGACTGATTGGTGTGATCCTCGTGATGGTGATCTTCGCCAAACGCACCAAACGTAACTTCTTCCAGGTGGCTGATTTTATTGCGCCATTAATCCCGTTTGGGCTGGGTGCAGGGCGTCTGGGCAACTTCATCAACGGTGAACTCTGGGGGCGTGTCGATCCGAGCGTGCCGTTTACCATGCTGTTCCCGGGCTCCCGCGCAGAGGATATCGCGCTGCTGCCTTCGCATCCTGAGTGGCAGTCCATTTTCGATACCTACGGCGTTCTGCCGCGTCATATGTCTCAGCTTTATGAGCTGGCGCTGGAAGGTGTGGTGCTGTTTATCATCCTGAATCTGTATATCCGCAAACCGCGCCCAATGGGGGCAGTATCTGGTCTGTTCCTGATTGGCTACGGCGCGTTTCGTATCATCGTCGAGTTCTTCCGCCAGCCGGATGCACAGTTTACCGGCGAGTGGGTACAGTACATCAGCATGGGGCAGATCCTCTCCATTCCGATGATTGTCGCGGGTGCCATTATGATGATTTGGGCGTATCGTCGTCGTCCACAGCAACAACTTTCCTGAGGAATCATGAAACAGTATCTTGAATTGATGAAAAAAGTGCTCGACGAGGGCACGCCGAAAAACGACCGCACCGGCACCGGTACGCTCTCCATTTTTGGCCACCAGATGCGCTTCAATCTGCAAGAAGGCTTCCCTCTGGTGACGACGAAGCGCTGCCATCTGCGCTCGATCATTCATGAACTGCTCTGGTTCCTGCAAGGCGATACCAACGTTGCTTATCTGCATGAAAACAATGTCTCCATCTGGGACGAGTGGGCAGATGAGAACGGAGACCTGGGGCCGGTTTACGGCAAGCAATGGCGCGCGTGGCCTACCCCGGACGGCCGCCATATCGACCAGATCACGACCGTCATGAACCAGCTGAAAAATGACCCGGACTCGCGCCGTATCATTGTTTCTGCCTGGAACGTGGGTGAACTGGATAAAATGGCGCTGGCGCCTTGCCACGCGTTTTTCCAGTTCTACGTGGCGGACGGCAAACTCTCCTGCCAGCTGTATCAACGCTCCTGCGACGTGTTCCTCGGCCTGCCGTTTAACATCGCCAGCTACGCGCTGTTAGTGCACATGATGGCGCAGCAGTGCGATCTTGAAGTGGGCGATTTTGTCTGGACGGGCGGTGATACCCACCTCTACAGCAATCATATGGAACAGACGCATCTCCAGCTGACGCGCGAACCGCGTGCATTGCCGAAGCTTGTGATCAAACGCAAACCGGACTCGATCTTCGATTACCGTTTTGATGACTTCGAGATTGAAGGCTACGACCCGCATCCTGGCATCAAAGCCCCTGTCGCCATCTGATACGGCGAATCCTGACACAACCGGTGCTCTTTAGCGCCGGTTTTTTTTCGCGCTCGTTTTGTTCTTCGAGCCTGTTTCCAGAGACGATGTAACGCGTTGCAACGGGTGAAAATCTCCGGAAAGCGGCTCGTAATGTTCTGGTTTAACGCTCGCGCCTTTTCTGCCATTCCGCCACACTTCCGCCATGAAAAACGAACATGGCTTTACGCTTATCGAAACCCTTTTCGCCATCTCGCTGGTTGTGATCCTCAGCGCGACGGGTCTTTATGGCTGGGACAGCTGGCAACAGCGGCAGCGGCTCTGGCAGACAGCCTGTCAGGTGCGGGATTACCTGGCGTTCTTACGAAACGACGCAAATCGTCACAACAGCGAGCACAGGATCGCGCTTCATGCTGACGGGAATCAGGCCTGCCTTGTCAGCGCTGTGGTCCCGGGCTGCGACAGCGGCGGCCCGTTCGTGATGAAACCGTTATGGCCGGAGGTCACGCTGAGCGACGTAACGCCTGCGCTGGGATTTTACGGCTTAAGGGATACCGCATGGGCCGGACATATTCGCGTGCAGAGCCGCGCCGGTGCGTGGTGGGTTATTGTCTCAAATGGCGGACGTATCAGGCTGTGTAATGCCGCAGGAGAAAGTCTATGCCAGTAAAACAAAAAGGGTTTTCCCTGCTGGAGGTCCTGATTGCGATGACGATAAGCAGTATTCTGTTACTCAGCACGTCACGTTTTTTACCGGGGCTACAGCGGGGTGTTTTACTGCAATCCGGGCAACGGGAGCTGGAAGATGAGGTGTGGCAACGCCTGCTTGCGATGGGTAAACAGCTCCAGCGAGCAGGATACTGTGCAGGGCATTGCCAGGGGCAGGGGGTGATCATCGGCAGGCAAGGGCGATGTGCAATTGTGCAATGGGATGCAAACAGCAACGGCCAGTGGGATAGCACCGCGTCAGAAAATGACAGCACGGGATTCCGGCTTGAGTCCGGAACGCTCGAAACGCTGCGGGGCGCGACATCCTGTGAAGGTAAGGGATGGGATAAGCTCACTGACCCGGATCGGGTCCTGATAGAGCAGTTTATGGTCACTAAAACCGATCGTGCTGGTTTTGCACCGGTAATCAATGTCGAGCTGCGTGCCCGCCGCAAAGGTGAACTGACCGCACCCTTTTCGGCTCGCCACACCGTAACGGGGTTTAATCTGTGAATCGTCAGCGGGGCATGTCATCGCTGGCGCTGGTCCTGCTATTGCTGGTGCTCGGCACGCTGATCCTCACCGGATTAAACCAGCAGTTGCAAACCTTTAGTACGTTGGTGAATGGCGAGAGTTTGTCTGTTCGCCAGCAGGCTGCCTTGCAATCTGCACTGGAGTGGGGACGCGTTCAGGACTGGGCTTTACGGCCAGAGGTTCAGTGCAAGCAGACACAAGGTCTGCGGGTCTGTGTAAGGCTGTTTGGGGAGCGTGTTTTGCTTATTGCCGGAAATGACGATCTGTTGCTATGGCGAGGCGGGGATATCGCGGAAGGACAGATACGCTTTTCTGCTCACGGCTGGAGCGACTTCTGCCCCCTTAAGGAAAGTGCGCTATGTCAGTTACCCTGAGCAGACAAAAAGGATTTAGCATGGTTGAGGTTTTGCTGGCAATGATGTTGCTGGTTGTAGTTGTGACGGCGTTATCCGGATATCATCGCGCGCTGGCAGCCCGGTATGCGGCGCTTAGCCAGTATCGCCAGCTATGGCATCATGCGTGGAATCAGTCGCAGATCTCAACATTAACGCTCCCGCCGGGCTGGCAGGTCAGTCGGGGGCAGACAACACAGTCCGGATGTGTCAGCATCACGGTCACACTTATTTCTCCTCTGGGGCGGCAGGACGCGTTGACGCGTCTGCATTGCCCGGTTAGCCGCTAGTCGGGAGCGTTTATGCTAAGGGTTTACCACTCAAATCGTCTGGATGTGCTGGAAGCACTGATGGAGTATATCGTTGAGCAAGAGCGTCTTGACGATCCGTTTGAGCCAGAAATGGTGCTGGTGCAGAGCACCGGTATGGCGCAGTGGCTACAAATGTCCCTTTCGCAGAAGTTTGGCATTGCGGCGAATATCGATTTTCCGCTGCCCGCGAGCTTTATCTGGGAGATGTTTGTACGCGTCCTGCCGGATATTCCTGAGCAGAGTGCCTTCAACAAACAAAGCATGGCCTGGAAACTGATGACGCTGCTGCCGGACATGCTGGCGCATGATGAGTTCGCCATGCTGCGCCACTATCTGAATGACGACACCGACAAGCGCAAACTTTTTCAGCTGGCCTCACGCACTGCTGACCTCTATGACCAGTATCTGGTTTACCGCGCAGAATGGCTGATTCGCTGGGAAGCGGGAGAATTAGTCGATGGGTTACCGGAAGCGCAAATCTGGCAGGCGCCGCTCTGGAAAGCGCTGGTCGAGCATACCGGGCAGCTCGGTCAGCCTAAATGGCACCGTGCTAACTTGTACGATCGCTTTATCTCAACACTCGAGAACGCTGCAGAACGGCCAGCCCGTTTGCCGTCACGCGTGTTCATTTGCGGTATCTCCGCGCTGCCGCCTGTCTACCTGAACGCGCTAAAAGCGCTCGGTAAGCACACTGATATCCATATCCTCTTTACCAACCCATGTCGGCACTATTGGGGAGATATTCAGGATCCGCGCTGGCTTTCACGGCTGGTCACCCGCCAGCGTAAACGCCTATTTGAGGAACGCGCCGTGCCGCTGTTTAAAGACAGTGAAAACGCGGCGCAGCTTTTCGATGAAGAGGGGATTCAGAACCTGCCGAACCCGCTACTTGCCTCGTGGGGCAAGCTGGGGCGCGACTATATTTATCTGCTTTCAGATATCACCTCCTCGGGAGAGGGGGACGTGGACGCGTTTGCGGATATTACGCCGGACAGCCTGCTGCACAATATTCAGCTTGATATTCTGGATTTAGAAAACCGTGCCGTGGCCGGGATCACTGCCGAGGAGTTTGCGCGAAGCGATAAGAAGCGAAAACTGGATCCTGACGATCGCAGTATCGCGATCCACGTTTGCCACAGCCCACAGCGTGAAGTTGAAATTCTTCATGACCGCCTGTTGGCCATGTTGCAGGACGACCCAACCCTGACACCCCGCGATATCGTGGTGATGGTGGCGGATATCGACAGCTACAGCCCGTTTATTCAGGCTGTATTTGGCAGCGCAACGGGCGACCGCTATCTTCCCTACGCGATCTCTGACCGCCGTGCTCGTCAGTCACACCCGGCGCTACAGGCCTTTATCAGCCTGCTTTCGCTGCCTGATAGCCGGTTTATCTCTGAGGATGTGCTGGCATTACTGGATGTGCCTGTTCTGGCCGCACGCTTCAGCATTAACGAAGAGGGCTTGCGCTACCTGCGCCAGTGGGTCAACGAATCCGGCGTCCGCTGGGGAATCGACGATGATAACGTCCAGGAGTTTGAGCTGCCCGCGACTGGCCAGCATACCTGGCAGTTTGGCCTGACGCGTATGCTGCTGGGGTATGCGATGGAGAGCATCCACGGCGAATGGAATGACGTGCTGCCGTACGATGAGTCCAGTGGGTTAATTGCGGAACTGGTTGGTCACTTAGCCTCGCTGCTGATGCAGCTCAACCGCTGGCGCCGTGCATTGATGCAGCCCCGTCCACTCGAAGAGTGGCTGCCGATTTGCCGCGAAATGCTAAATGACTTCTTCCTGCCGGACAGCGAAACGGAAGCCGCCATGGCGCTTATCGAGAAGCAGTGGCAGGCCATCGTTGATGAGGGGGTTAATTCGCACTATCACGAGGCGGTTCCCCTTTCGCTTCTGCGTGATGAGCTGACGCAACGTCTCGATCAGGAGCGCATCAGCCAGCGCTTCCTTGCTGGGCCGGTGAATATCTGCACCCTGATGCCGATGCGTTCAATCCCGTTCAAAGTAGTCTGTCTGCTTGGCATGAACGACGGTATTTATCCACGTGCGCTGCCACCCCTGGGCTTTGATCTCATGAGCGCACAGCCGAAGCGGGGCGACCGCAGCCGCCGCGATGATGACCGTTATCTCTTCCTTGAGGCGCTGATGTCTGCGCAAAGCAGGCTTTATATCAGCTATATCGGCCGTTCAATTCAGGACAACAGCGAGCGTTTCCCGTCCGTGCTGGTGCAGGAGCTGGTGGACTACATCGGGCAGAGTCACTATCTGCCGGGCGATGAGGCCTGTAACTGCGACGAAAGCGAACGTCGGGTGAAAGCGCATATTACCTGTCACCATAGCCGTATGCCGTTTGATCCTGTCAATTACGTTCCTGATGAACTGCAAAGCTACGCCCGCGAGTGGCTTCCCGCTGCGAAGAACGCGGGCACACCGCAAACCGATTTCATTCAGGCGCTCGAACCGCGCGCCATAGACACCCTTACGTTTGAGCAGCTGCAGCGCTTTTGGGCCCATCCGGTTCGGGCTTTTTTCCAGCAACGCTTGCAGGTGAACTTCCGCTCGGAAGAGAGCGAAATCCCTGATGCGGAACCGTTTATTCTTGATGGACTGGAGCGTTTTAAGCTTAATTCCCAGCTTTTGAATGCGCTGGTTGACGAAGAAGACGCCAGTAAACTGTTCCGACGTTACAGGGCGTCGGGATTACTGCCGTATGGTGCGTTCGGCGAAATCGTCTGGGATGCCCAGTGTGAGGAGATGCAAGCGCTTGCTGACCGGGTTATCGCGTGTCGGCAACCGGCGAGCAGCATTGAAATTGATCTCGATTGTAACGGTATGCACCTCAGCGGCTGGCTCACGCACGTGCAGTCTGACGGGCTGCTACGCTGGCGCCCATCTATGCTCAGCGTTTCACATGGCCTGCAACTCTGGCTCGAACATCTTGTCTACAGTGCGAGTGGTCACGAAGGCGAAAGCCGGTTGTTTGTACGTAAGGACGGCGAGTGGCGCTTCCCGCCGATGGAGCCTGAGAAGGCGTTGACGTATCTGTCGCTTTATATTGAAGGTTATCGTCAGGGCATGAACAAGCCTTTGCTTTTGCTGCCTGAAAGTGGGGGGGCATGGATAAAAGCCTGTTACGACGCGCAGAATGATGCCATGTTAACGGATGGGGCTTCGCTCCAGAAAGCGCGCAGCAAGTTTTTGCAGGCCTACGAAGGGAACATGATGGTACGTGGCGAGGGCGACGATGTCTGGTATCAACGTTTATGGCGAACGCTGGAGCCAGAATATTTCGACATTATCACGGAAGAGGCGCAACGCTACCTGTTACCGTTGTTCAAATTTAAGCAGTCCTGAGTGTTGTATAAAAATTGCACAGCACGGGGTGTTCATTTATGATGCACCTCTTATCACGGACTGATGTACCCAAAGAAAGAGATGCTGGCGTGTCCAGCACGCACGTTGTTAATGATGTAGCCGTGATAAAGAGGTCGTAATGCCAGGCAGCACCTTGTTCAAAGCATTTGTTTTGTTTATCGCCCTTTGGGCTCCCGTCACTCAGGCCGATTCCGGTTGGCAACCTGTCCAGGAAACAATCCGTAAGAGCGATAAGGACACCCGTCAGTATCAGGCGATTCGTCTTGATAACGGGATGACCGTGCTGCTGGTTTCCGATCCTCAGGCGGTTAAATCGCTCTCCGCACTGGTTGTGCCGGTCGGATCGCTGGAAGATCCTGATGACCATCCGGGACTGGCGCACTACCTTGAGCACATGACGCTGATGGGGTCTAAAAAATACCCACAGCCTGACAGCCTGTCCGAATTTCTGAAAATGCATGGCGGCAGCCACAACGCCAGCACTGCGCCGTATCGTACCGCGTTTTACCTGGAAGTGGAAAATGATGCGCTTGACGGGGCGGTGGACCGTCTGGCGGATGCCATCGCCGCACCGCTGCTGGATAAAAAATATGCTGACCGGGAACGCAACGCCGTAAACGCCGAACTTACGATGGCGCGCACGCGAGACGGTATGCGCATGGCGCAGGTTAGCGCTGAAACCATCAATCCGGCGCATCCGGGTTCGCGCTTCTCAGGCGGCAACCTTGAAACGCTGAGCGACAAGCCGGGTAGCCCGGTGCTCGATGCGCTGCATGCGTTTCGTGAAAAATACTATTCCGCCAATCTGATGAAAGCGGTTATTTACAGCAATAAACCGTTGCCGACGCTGGCAAACATGGCTGCGCAGACCTATGGCAGGGTGCCAAATAAAAATATCGATCTGCCGCAGATTAACGTGCCGGTTGTCACGGACGCGCAAAAAGGCATTGTTATTCACTATGTGCCGGCCTTGCCGCGCAAGGTGTTACGCGTTGAATTCCGTATTGATAACAACACGGCGCAGTTCCGCAGCAAAACCGACGAGCTGGTGACTTATCTTATCGGTAACCGCAGCCCGGGTACGCTCTCCGACTGGCTGCAAAAGCAGGGGCTGGTGGAAGGTATTCGCGCTGACTCCGATCCCGTCGTAAACGGGAATAGCGGCGTGCTGGCCATCTCCGCGACGCTGACCGATAAAGGGCTGGCTCACCGTGACGACGTCGTTGCGGCCATTTTCAGTTACCTCTCTCTGCTGCGCGACGAAGGCGTCGATAAACGCTACTTCGACGAGCTGGCGCACGTGCTGGATCTCGATTTCCGCTATCCCTCTATTACGCGTGATATGGACTACGTCGAGTGGCTGGCAGATACCATGATCCGCGTGCCGGTGGAACATACGCTGGATGCGGTAAATATTGCCGATCAGTATGACGCCGGGGCGCTCAAAGCGCGTCTGGCGATGATGACTCCGCAGAATGCCCGCGTCTGGTATATCAGCCCGAACGAACCGCATAACAAAATGGCCTACTTCGTTGATGCCCCGTATCAGGTTGAAAAAATCAGCGAACAGACCTTCGCGGGCTGGCAGAAAAAGGCGGGGGAAATTGCGCTGAAGTTACCGGAGCTTAACCCCTACATCCCGGACGATTTCTCGCTGATCAAACCCGCAAAGGCCTATCCGCATCCGGAGCTGATTGTTGATGAGCCGACGCTGCGCGTGGTCTACACCCAAAGCCGCTATTTCGGCGACGAGCCAAAAGCGGATGTCAGCGTAGTGCTGCGTAATCCTAAAGCAATGGACAGCGCCAGAAACCAGGTGCTGTTTGCGCTTAACGATTATCTGGCCGGTATTGCCCTCGATCAGCTCAGCAACCAGGCTGCCGTTGGCGGTATCAGTTTCTCCACCAATGCCAATAACGGTCTGATGGTGAATGCCAACGGCTATACCCAGCGTTTGCCGCAGCTGTTCCAGGCGCTGCTGGACGGTTATTTCAGCTATACGCCTACGGAAGAACAGCTCGAGCAGGCTAAGTCCTGGTATGCCCAGATGATGGATTCTGCCGAGAAGGGTAAAGCCTACGATCAGGCGATTATGCCAGCACAGATGTTGTCCCAAATTCCTTATTTCCAGCGCGAAGATCGCCGCGCGTTATTGCCCTCAGTCACCTTAAAAGAGGTGCTGGCTTACCGTGATTCGCTGAAAACCAATACCCGTCCGGAGTTCCTGGTTGTAGGGAACATGAGCGAAGATCAGGCTAAAAAGCTGGCACAAAACGTGCGTGCGCAACTGGGTTCAAAAGGCGATGAGTGGTGCCGTAACCAGGATGTGCTGGTAGAGAAAAAGCAGAATGCGATCTTCGAAAAAGCGGGAAGCAGCACGGATTCCGCGCTGGCCGCGGTGTTTGTCCCTGTCGGATATGACGAATTTACCAGCTCTGCCCAGAGTGCGGTGCTCGGTCAAATTATTCAGCCGTGGTTTTACAACCAGCTGCGCACCGAAGAGCAGCTGGGTTATGCGGTATTCGCTTTCTCGATGAATGTGGGCCGTCAGTGGGGGTTGGGCTTCCTTCTGCAAAGCAGCGACAAACAACCTGCTTACCTGTGGCAACGTTATCAGGCATTCTTCCCGCAGGCGGAAGCAAAACTGCGCGCCATGAAGCCGGAAGAGTTTGCCCAGATCCAGCAGGCGGTTATCGCCCAGGTGATGCAACCGCCGCAGACGCTGGGTGAAGAGGCCTCGCAGCTGAGCAAAGATTTTGATCGCGGTAATATGAAATTTGATTCGCGTGATAAAATAGTGGCCGAAATAAAACAGCTGACGCCACAAAAAGTTGCCGATTTCTTCCATCAGGCGGTAGTAAAACCGCAGGGTATGGCCATCCTGTCTCAGGTTTCTGGCAGCCAGAACGGGAAAACGGACTACGTAAAATCAAAAGAGTGGACCGTCTGGAAGAGCGTCAGCGCGCTGCAACAAACTATGCCCTGGAGTAAGAAAGAATGACCCATACCGCTGAGCCGCTTGATCCCCTAAGTTTACCTCTACAGGGTGAGCGACTGATTGAAGCCTCAGCGGGAACGGGAAAAACCTATACCATCGCCGCGCTCTATCTGCGTCTGCTGTTGGGGCTCGGCGGCAACGCCGCTTTTTCGCGCCCGTTAAGCGTGGAAGAGCTGCTGGTGGTAACCTTCACCGAAGCGGCCACTGCCGAGCTGCGTGGCCGTATTCGCAGCAACATTCATGAGCTGCGCATCGCCTGTCTGCGTCAGACGACGGATAACCCCCTCTATGCGAGCCTGCTGGACGAGATTGCGGATAAGCAACAGGCTGCGCAATGGCTGCTGCTGGCCGAACGGCAAATGGATGAAGCGTCCGTCTTCACCATTCACGGTTTTTGTCAGCGCATGCTGAGCCTGAATGCGTTTGAATCCGGCATGCTCTTTGAGCAGCAGCTTATTGAAGATGAATCCGAGCTTCGCTATCAGGCCTGTGCGGATTTCTGGCGTCGTCACTGTTATCCGTTGCAGCGCGACATTGCTGAAGCGGTTCACGCCCTGTGGAAAGGTCCGGAAGAGCTTCTTCGCGCCATCGACCGTTACCTGCAAGGCGAAGCGCCGGTCATTAAATCTCCTCCGCCTGCCGATGAAACGCTGGCCTCGCGCCATGAAAAGATCGTCGCCAAAATTACCGCGCTTAAGCAGAAGTGGAATGAGTCGGTTGGTGAAATTGATGCAATCATCGAAAACTCAGGCATCGACAGACGCAAGTTCAACCGTGGGAACCAGGGGAAGTGGATCGAAAAGATCAGTGCCTGGGCCCAGGAGGAGACGCGGGGTTACCAGCTTCCGGACGCACTGGAAAAATTTTCGCAGCGCTTTTTGACCGAGCGAACCAAAGCCGACGGTATTGTGCCTGAGCATCCCCTGTTTGTGGCGATTGAAGCGCTGCTTGCGGAGCCATTAACGCTCAATGACCTGATGATCACCCGCGCCATGACGGAGATCCGCCAGGCCGTCGCGCGCGAAAAACGTCGCCGGGGCGAGCTGGGGTTTGATGACATGCTGAGCCGCCTGGACGAAGCCCTGTCCAGCGAGAATGGTGAAGCGCTCGCCAGCGCGATCCGTACCCGTTTTCCGGTGGCGATGATTGACGAATTTCAGGACACCGACCCCCAGCAGTACCGCATTTTTCGCCGCATCTGGCGACAGCAGCCCGACACTGCCCTGCTGCTGATAGGCGACCCTAAACAGGCCATTTACGCCTTCCGTGGGGCAGATATCTTCACCTATATGAAAGCCCGTAGTGAGGTGGTCGCGCATTACACGTTAGATACCAACTGGCGCTCCGCTCCGGGGATGGTTGAGAGCGTCAATGCGCTGTTCAGCCGTATGGAGACGGCGTTTATGTTCAATGAAATCCCTTTCCTGCCGGTGAAATCCGCCCCAAAAAACGCATCCCTGCGCTTCGAAGTCAGCGGTGCGGTACAACCCGCCATGACCTTCTGGCTGCTTGAGGGGGAAGGCTATGGCGTTGCCGATTATCAGGCGGCGATGGCCCAGCACTGCGCCGCGCAAATCCGTGACTGGCTAAGCGCAGGCGCGCGCGGCGAGGCACTACTGTGGAAGGGGGAACAGGCATATCCTGTAAAGGCCTCTGATATTACCGTGCTGGTGCGCAGTCGTCAGGAAGCGGCGTTAATCCGCGATGCGCTAACGTTGCTGGATATTCCGTCAGTGTATCTCTCTAACCGCGACAGCGTGTTCGACACGCTGGAAGCCCAGGAAATGCTCTGGTTGCTTCAGGCGGTGCTGGCGCCGGAGCGCGAAAATACGCTTCGAAGCGCGCTGGCCAGTTCTATGCTGGGGTTGAACGCACGGGATATTGATGAACTCAACCATGACGAAAACGCATGGGATGCGGTGGTAGAAGAGTTTGTCCATTACCGTGAACGCTGGCAAAAGCGCGGCGTCATGGCGATGCTGCGCGAGCTGATGACACGGCGTCAGATTGCCGAAAATATGCTGGCGACATCCGGCGGTGAAAGGCGTCTGACCGATATTTTACACATCAGCGAACTGTTACAGGAAGCGGGTACCCAGCTTGAAAGTGAACATGCCCTTGTGCGTTGGCTGGCGCAGCAAATCGCGGATCCAAACAGTAACTCTTCAAGCCAGCAGATGCGTCTTGAGAGCGATAAGCATCTGGTGCAAATCGTCACCATTCACAAATCCAAAGGTCTCGAATATCCGCTGGTCTGGCTGCCTTTCATCGCGAACTACCGGGTTCAGGATCAGGCCTTTTACCATGACCGCGAGACTTTCGATGCGGTGCTCGATCTCAGCAAGGCGGAGACCAGCGTTGAACTGGCAGAAGCGGAGCGTCTGGCGGAGGATTTGCGCCTGCTTTACGTGGCGCTGACCCGTTCTGTCTGGCATTGCAGCCTGGGCGTCGCCCCGGTTTTCCGCCGTCGCGGGGAGAAAACAGGGGAAAGCGATTTCCATTTAAGCGCGTTAGGGCGGCTTATTCAGCGTGGCGAGCCGAAAGATGCGGCGGGGTTGCGCCTCTGCATTGAGTCGCTCTGCGGTGACGATATCGCGCTGCATATCCCGTCTCTGCCAGACAATAGCCGCTGGCAAATGGCGCAAGAGCCCGCGACCGATCTTAATGCGCGCCAGATCACGCGGGTGCTTGCCGACGACTGGCGCGTCACCAGCTATTCTGGCCTGCAACAGCACGGGCAAAGTATTGCGCTGGATCTCATGCCGAAGCTGGACGTGGATGCCGCAGGGGTGGGTGATATTCCGGTTGAACCGACGTTAACTCCGCATCAGTTCCCACGCGGCGCATCGCCGGGCACCTTTTTGCACAGCCTCTTTGAAGAGCTTGATTTTACTCAGCCTGTCAGTGAGGAGTGGGTGCTGAAGATGCTACAGAGCGGGGGCTATGACGCGCACTGGCAGCCCGTTCTCACTGACTGGATCAACGCCATTTTGCAGGCGCCGCTGACTGAGCAGGGCTTCGCTCTTCGTCAGCTAACTGCCAGAAATAAGCAGGTGGAGATGGAGTTTTATCTGCCTGTCGCAGGCCCGCTTAAGGCCGACGCGCTCGATGCGCTTATCCGTCAGTACGATCCGCTCTCAGCCGGTTGCCCGCCGCTGAACTTCCGTCAAGTGCAGGGCATGCTGAAAGGCTTTATCGACCTGGTCTTCCGTCACGAAGGACGGTACTACCTGCTGGATTACAAATCGAACTGGCTGGGCGAGAACAGCGAAGCCTATACCCAGCAGGCGATGGCGGCAGCCATGCAAATGCATCGCTACGATCTGCAATATCAGCTCTACACGCTAGCGCTGCACCGCTATTTGCGCCACCGTATTGCGGATTACCGCTACGACGATCATTTTGGTGGCGTCATCTACCTCTTCTTGCGCGGGGTCGACGCTGCCGATCCGCGCTCCGGGATCTTCAGCACCCGTCCGGATGCGGAATTGATTAATAAAATGGATAACCTGTTTGCAGCAAACACGGAGGAGATGGCATGACGATGCAGGACTTATTGCTGGAAGCGGTAGAGCAACGCGTGCTGCGTCAGCTGGATGTGCAGTTTGCCATGATGATTGCCGCTGACCAGCCCGCCGTGATGCTTGCCGCTGCCCTATTGAGTAAAGACGCCGGAGAGGGGCATGTGTGTCTGCCGCTCTCGCGTCTGGTTGTTGACGAGAAAATGCCGCCTGTCCTCCAGTCCTGCTTTGCGCTGCTGGGGGAGAGGGTGGACTGGCAGAAAATTTTGCGCGAATCGTCGGCCGTCGGGCCGGGAGAAAACCAGGCGCCGCTGATCCTGACGGGGGAGCGCTTATATCTGAACCGTCTGTGGCGAAACGAACTGACGGTAGCGCGTTTCTTTAGTGAGACCAACGCGCCGCTTCCCTGCGACGAAGCGCAGCTTCGCCAGACACTGGACAGGCTGTTTGACTCCGGTGAGCCTACAGACTGGCAGAAAGTGGCGGCGGCCGTCGCCCTGACGCGGCGGATTTCGGTGATTTCAGGTGGCCCGGGGACCGGGAAAACCACGACCGTCGCAAAGCTGCTGGCAGCCCTGATCCAGCTATCAGGCGAGCAGCGATGTCGTATTCGTCTGGCGGCGCCCACCGGTAAAGCAGCGGCGCGACTGACCGAATCACTGGGCGGTGCGATGCAACAGCTGCCGCTCACTCAGGAGCAGCTTGCGCTTTTCCCGGGTGAAGCGAGTACCCTGCACCGTCTGCTCGGCGCGCAGCCGGGTAGCCAGCGGCTGCGCTACCATGCGGGTAATCCGCTGCATCTGGACGTGCTGGTGGTGGATGAAGCCTCCATGATTGACCTGACCATGATGTCGCGCCTGATCGATGCTCTGCCGCCGCATGCGCGCGTGGTTTTCCTGGGCGATCGCGACCAGCTCGCCTCCGTGGAAGCCGGGGCGGTACTGGGGGATATCTGTACCTACGCCAGCTACGGTTATACCGCCGCGCGGGCGCAGGAGCTTGCCCGCCTGACCGGCTGCTCGCTTGAACCCGATCACTCGCCGGTCGCAGGCGCACTGCGTGACAGCCTGTGCCTGCTGCAAAAAAGCTACCGTTTCGGTAGCGACTCCGGCATCGGCCAGCTGGCTGCGGCGGTCAACCGTGGCGATCGGCATGCCACGCGCACGGTGTTTGACGGCTCTTTCACTGACATTGAAAAGAAATCGCTGCAAAGCGGGGAAGAGTATCAGGCTATGCTTGAGGAGGCTCTCCAGGGATACCAGCGTTTTCTGAGCTGCGTGCAGCAGCGCAGTCAGCCCGGGCAGGTCATTGCCGCATTTGGCGAATACCAGCTTCTGTGCGCATTGCGGGAAGGGCCGTTCGGCGTTGCGGGCCTGAATGACAGGCTGGAGCAGCTGCTGGTGCAGAAACGCAAAATTAACCGTCAGCAGCATTCGCGATGGTATGAAGGCCGGCCAGTGATGATCTCCCGCAACGACAGTACGCTGGGGCTGTTCAACGGGGATATCGGTATTGCGCTCGATCGCGGTAACGGTTTGCGCGTCTGGTTCCAGCTACCGGACGGCAGCGTGAAGTCCGTCCAGCCCAGCCGTCTGCCAGAGCATGAAACGGCATGGGCGATGACGGTACACAAGTCTCAGGGCTCAGAGTTCAACCATGCGGCGCTGATCCTGCCGACTCAGCTTTCGCCGGTCGTAACCCGTGAGTTGGTCTACACCGCCGTTACCCGTGCGCGCCAGCGTCTGTCGCTGTATGCGGATGAGCGCGTGCTGGGTCAGGCGATTGCCACTCGCACCGAGCGCAGAAGCGGATTAAGCGCGATTTTTGAATCTGTCTGAGTAATCACCCTCTCCGACAGGAGAGGGTGATTGTTATCCCAGGTCCGCCATTAACACCTTCGAGCGGCGCTGGTAGTTGTACATCTCTTTCTTACTTTCCGGCAGAGAATCAATATCCACCGGCGTGAAGCCGCGCTCCTGGAACCAGTGAATGCTGCGCGTGGTGAGCACGAACAGCTTGCTCAGACCCATCTGGCGCGCCTGTGCCGCCACGCGTTCAAGCAGCAGTTCCCCCCGCGAGGAGCTACGGTAATCCGGGTGCACGGCAACGCACGCCATTTCGCCAATCTGCTCTTCCGGGAACGGATAAAGCGCCGCACAGGCAATGGTCAGGTTATCTCGCTGGATGATGGTGAACTTGTCGATCTCCATCTCCAGCTGCTCGCGGGAGCGGCGAACCAGAATGCCCTGTTGTTCCAGCGGACGGATCAGCTCCAGAATACCGCCGATATCGTTGATGGTGGCACGGCGGATCTGCTCGGCGCTCTCCATTACGATCTGCGTACCGATCCCGTCCCGGGAGAACAGTTCCTGCAACAGCGCGCCGTCTTCCTGATAGCTGATCAGGTGGCTGCGGCGTACCCCGCTGCGGCACGCTTTGACGGCGCCGCGCAGAAAACGCACGGTACCGGAATAGTAATCGCCTTGTGCTTCCAGCGCTTCGACGCGCGCCTGGGCTTCATTCGGAAAAAGTTCTGGCACAATCACGCCCTCATCGTTCACGACGCCCTGTGATGAGCAAAAGCCGATCATTTTTTCCGCTTTCAGCTTGATGGCCAGCTGGGTGGCAATCTCTTCTGAGGTCAGATTAAAACTTTCACCCGTTACGGAAACGGCAACGGGTCCCATCAGGACGATCGCGCCATTGTCTAACTGGCGGTGAATGGCTTCTTCATCAATGCGCCGGATGCGGCCGCTGTGGCAGTAATCCACGCCATCGTCCACGCCGAGCGGCTGAGCGATGATAAAGTTGCCGCTCACCACGTTGATGTGCGCGCCCTGCAGCGGCGTATTACTCAGGCTCATCGACAGGCGGGCGGTGATATCGAGCTGCAACAGACCCGCCGCCTGTTTGACCAGTTCGAGGGTTTTCGCATCCGTCACGCGGGTATGTTTGTGGTAGATCGGCTCATGGTGATGGGCGGCCAGGTTGGCTTCGATTTGCGGACGTGCGCCATACACCACCACCAGACGGATGCCGAGGCTGTGCAGCAGGCCGATATCATTGACGATACTGGAAAAGTTCTCATGCTCAATGGCTTCGCCGCCAAGCATGATGACAAAGGTTTTCCCCCGATGGGTGTTGATATAGGGAACAGAATGGCGGAATCCCTGGACCAGTTCGGTTCTGCGTTCCTTAACCATGACACAACCCTTAATGAATGTTTATTCGTTATTTATGTATTTTTATTCGATTGTGGCCGCGTGTGCAAGCCAAAATTTTCTGCGACCCACAGAAAATAATAAGTAATCCGTGCGTTAACGTATGATTGTTTACCCTTTTATAGATGACAGTTTATGCGTCATTCGTTAAAGTTTTCGGTCAATTTGGGCGTTTTGTTCATCAATCAGATTTCTTGCTCGGGAGAAGCATGTCGGGATCCAATTCAGCAATAAGCCGCCGCCGCCTGTTAAAAGGGGCCGGGGCGATGTGGTTGCTTAGCGTCAGCCAGGTGGGTCTTGCCGCCACAAGCCAGGTAGTCGCGGTGCGCGTCTGGCCGTCGTCGACCTATACGCGCGTGACGGTCGAGTCCAACCGCGTGCTGAAATACAAACAATTTGCCCTCAGCAATCCTGAACGTGTGGTGGTTGATCTCGAAGGTGTGAATCTCAACTCCGTGCTTAAAGGCATGGCGGCGCAGATCCGTGGCGACGATCCTTTTATCAAATCGGCGCGCGTCGGGCAGTTCGATCCGCAAACCGTGCGCATGGTGTTTGAGCTCAAGCAGAACGTGAAACCGCAGCTCTTTGCCCTTGCGCCTGTTGCCGCCTTTAAGGAGCGCCTGGTAATGGATCTCTATCCGGCGAATGCAACGGATATTCAGGATCCGCTCCTGGCGTTACTTGAAGATTACAACAAAGGCGATCTCCAGCGGCAGGTCCCACCTGCGCAAAGTGGTCCTAAGCCTGGCAGGGCGGGGCGCGATCGTCCGATTGTGATCATGCTCGATCCTGGCCACGGCGGAGAAGATTCCGGCGCCGTTGGGAAATATCACACCCGCGAAAAAGATGTGGTGCTGCAAATTGCCCGTCGTCTGAAGGCGTTAATCGACAAAGAGGGCAATATGCGCGCCTACATGACGCGCAACGAAGATGTCTTTATCCCGCTGAAGGTCCGCGTGGCGAAAGCGCAGAAGCAGCGCGCGGATCTGTTTGTCTCTATTCATGCGGATGCCTTCACCAGCCGCCAGCCGAGCGGATCGTCGGTGTTTGCCCTGTCAACGAAAGGGGCGACCAGTACCGCCGCGAGATACCTGGCGGACACGCAGAACGCCTCGGATTTAATCGGTGGCGTGAGCAAAAGCGGGGATCGTTACGTCGACCATACGCTGTTTGATATGGTGCAGTCGCTGACCATTACCGACAGTCTGAAGTTTGGTAAAGCGGTGCTGGGCAAACTGGGCCGGGTCAACAAGCTGCACAAAAACAGCGTCGAGCAGGCCGGATTTGCAGTACTGAAAGCGCCAGATATTCCGTCCATTCTGGTCGAAACCGCGTTTATCAGTAACGTGCAAGAGGAACGCAAGCTCAAGACGGCTAAATTCCAGCAGGAAGTGGCGGAGTCGATTCTGGCGGGTATTCGGGCCTATTTCTCAGACGGGGAAACGCTGGCGCGGCGGGGATAGGATATTACGCCGGGTATCTCGCCCGGCACTTTCACAAACGGCAGATACAAAAAAACACCCTTAAGGGTGTTTATTGTTTTAAGAAGTGTTGGTTGCGGGGGCCGGATTTGAACCGACGACCTTCGGGTTATGAGCCCGACGAGCTACCAGGCTGCTCCACCCCGCGTCCGTCTTTCTACACTTGTAGAAACTTACTTCTTCAAATTTGATTGGTTGCGGGGGCCGGATTTGAACCGACGACCTTCGGGTTATGAGCCCGACGAGCTACCAGGCTGCTCCACCCCGCGTCCGTCTTTCTACAGTCGTAGAAGATACTTCATCAAATTTTAATTGGTTGCGGGGGCCGGATTTGAACCGACGACCTTCGGGTTATGAGCCCGACGAGCTACCAGGCTGCTCCACCCCGCGTCCGTGGAAGCGCACTATACTCGGATAGGTTTGTGATGCAACCCCTTTTTCGCATAATTCATTATTTTGTATGCAAAATGAACGGGAATAGCCACTTTGGACTATTTTTTGTCCAGAATTTGCCAAAGGGAAGGCGATCGCATTTCATTACCACGGTGGGTTTGTTATCTTCATCACGCGGAATTGGGCAACTAAAAGACGAGATATAATGAAAGGACGTTGGGTGAAGTATCTGATGACAGGCGCAATGGTAGCGATTCTTGCGGCCTGCTCTTCCAAACCGACCGATCGCGGTCAACAGTATAAAGACGGGAAGTTATCCCAGCCTTTCTCTTTAGTTAACCAGCCAGATGCCGTGGGTGCTCCAATCAATGCCGGGGATTTCTCCGAGCAGGTATACCAGATCCGCAAAGCGTCGCCACGCCTGTATGGCTCACAGAACAACGTTTATAGTGCAGTGCAGGACTGGCTGCGTGCTGGCGGTGATACGCGCAATATGCGCCAGTTTGGTATTGACGCGTGGCAGATGGAAGGGGCGGATAACTACGGTAACGTTCAGTTTACCGGCTACTACACCCCGGTTGTCCAGGCACGACACACGCGTCAGGGCGAATTCCAGTATCCGATTTACCGCATGCCGCCAAAACGCGGTCGTCTCCCGTCCCGCGCTGAAATCTATGCCGGTGCGCTTAGCGAAAATTACGTGCTGGCCTACAGCAACTCGCTGATGGATAACTTCATCATGGACGTGCAGGGCAGCGGCTATATTGATTTTGGCGACGGCTCGCCGCTGAACTTCTTTAGCTATGCCGGGAAAAACGGCCATGCCTATCGCAGCATCGGTAAGGTGCTCATCGACCGTGGTGAAGTGAAACGAGAAGATATGTCGATGCAGGCGATCCGCGAGTGGGGCGAAAAACACAGCGAAGCGGAAGTGCGTGAGCTGCTTGAGCAGAATCCATCGTTTGTCTTCTTCAAACCGCAGAACTTTGCGCCGGTGAAAGGGGCGAGCGCCGTCCCGCTGATTGGCCGCGCTTCTGTGGCATCGGATCGTTCGATTATCCCGGCGGGTACCACGCTGCTGGCGGAAGTTCCTCTCCTCGACAACAACGGCAAATTCAACGGCAAGTATGAATTACGCCTGATGGTGGCGCTGGACGTGGGCGGGGCGATTAAAGGTCAGCACTTCGATATTTACCAGGGCATCGGCCCGGATGCAGGGCATCGTGCAGGCTGGTATAACCACTACGGGCGCGTGTGGGTGCTGAAGACAGCGCCGGGTACCGGGAACGTATTTAGCGGCTGAGTGTGGTATTCTGAGCGCAAGACGGATTACGGTTCAGGGTGAGGAATACCTCACCCTTTTTACATCTGAGGTTTTATGTCTGTGGTAATCAGCGATGCCTGGCGCCAGCGTTTCGGCGGCACGGCACGGTTATACGGTGAAAAAGCCCTGCAACTGTTCGCGGATGCGCATGTCTGCGTGGTGGGCATTGGTGGCGTGGGTTCGTGGGCGGCAGAAGCGCTGGCGAGAACCGGCATTGGCGCAATTACGTTGATTGATATGGATGACGTCTGCGTCACTAACACTAACCGTCAGATCCACGCCCTGCGTGATAACGTCGGTCTGGCGAAGTCCGAGGTGATGGCGGAGCGTATTCGTCTCATCAACCCGGAGTGCCGCGTAACGGTGATTGACGACTTTGTGACGGCAGATAACGTCGCGGAGTACATGAGCAAAGGCTACAGCTATGTGATTGACGCCATCGACAGCGTGCGGCCAAAAGCGGCGCTGATCGCTTACTGTCGTCGTTACAAGGTGCCGCTGGTGACAACGGGCGGCGCGGGTGGACAAATTGATCCGACGCAGATCCAGGTGGCAGATCTGGCGAAAACCATTCAGGATCCACTGGCTGCTAAGCTGCGCGAGCGCTTAAAAAGCGACTTCAACGTGGTGAAGAACAGTAAAGGCAAGCTGGGCGTGGACTGTGTGTTCTCGACAGAAGCGCTGGTTTATCCGCAGGCGGATGGTTCGGTCTGTGCAATGAAAAGCACAGCGGAAGGGCCAAAGCGGATGGATTGTGCCTCAGGGTTTGGAGCGGCCACCATGGTGACCGCCTCCTTCGGCTTTGTGGCGGTCTCTCACGCCCTGAAGAAGATGATGGCGAAGGCGGAACGTCAGGCCTGAGCCTGACGGGCGGCATCCAGCACCGCGTCGTTTAGCGCAATCAGTCCCTGACCGCGCGAGGCGCTAAGCTGCGTGCGAAGTCCCAGCTCATCAAACAGCGCCAGCGGAGAATGCACCAGCAGCTCTGCGGCGCTTTTCCCTTCGATTGCGGTCAACAGCACCGCCAGCAGACCGCGAACAATGCGTCCCTCGCTGTCGCCGAAGAAATGCAGTTTCTCACCGGATATGCTAAACCCAAGCCAGACGCGGTTCTCGCAGCCAGCTATCTCCTTCGCCTGCGATTTCAGTTCGTCTGACAGCGTGGGCAACTGTTTGCCCAGCAGGATCAACTGACGATATTTATCTTCCCACTGCGTGAGCGGGACGAAGGTCTGTTTTAACGTCTCTTCAGTGATAACGGTGCCGAACGGATGCCCGGCTAAGGCTGAACTTGTCATTAATCCACCAGTAATTCCAGGGCGCGGTCGACGGCGGAAACCAGCGCGTCGACGTCACTTTTTGTGTTGTACGGTGCAAACGAGGCGCGCAGGGTACCGCTCACCCCCATGGCCGCCAGCAGCGGCTGGGCGCAGTGCTGTCCTGCGCGCAGGGCAATGCCGTATCCGGCAAGCAGCGTCACCATGTCGCTATGGTGTACACCCGCAAAATCAAAGGCGAGCAGGCTGGAGTCCTGGACGCGGAACGAGCGAAACCCGGGGCGTTTCTTAAGCTCTTCTTCTGCCAGCGTCGCCAGGCCCCGGCTCCAGCTTTCAGCCTGAGCCACGTCCGTATCTGCGAGAAATTCGAGCGCTGCGCTCAGACCGATAACCCCTGCCACGTTCGGCGTACCGGCTTCCAGGCGGTAAGGCACATCCTGCGTTTTGAAACCGTCGAAGGTGACTTCGGTAATCATCTTGCCGCCGCCGAGCCACGGCGTCATCCGGGCCAGCAGTTCAGGTTTGCCGTACAGCGCGCCGATACCGGTTGGCCCGTACAATTTATGCCCTGAGAAGGCATAGAAGTCGATATCCAGCGCCTGAACGTCAGCCGGAAAATGCACCACACCCTGCGCACCGTCGACCATTACCACCACGCCGCTGGCATGGGCAATCTCAATGGCGCGCGCCAGATCCGGACAGCCGCCGGTGACGTTGGACATCTGCCCCAGCGCCAGAATACGGCTGCGCGGCGTAATCAGCTCAGGCAGACGCGCCACGTCAGGCAGGAAGTCTGTACCCAACGGGAGTTTTACAACCCGTGCCCCGGTTTGTTCGGCCACCATCAGCCAGGGCACCAGGTTGGCGTGGTGTTCCGCCTCGCTGACGATCATCTCATCCCCGGGCTGCAACAGCGGACGCGCGTAACATTGCGCCACCATGTTAATGGCCTCGGTAGTGCCCCGCGTCCAGACGATGTTCTTACCGCTGTCAGCATTGATCAGGCGCGCGACCTGATCCCGTGCGGCTTCGTATTGCGCCGTTAAGCGCTGCGCGTCGGCATACTGGCTGCGATGCACGTTCCCGGCGCTCAGGCTGTAAAACTGGCGGGTTGCCTCAATCACCGCTTGCGGCTTAAGGGCCGTGGCGGCGCTATCAAGATAAATGCCGGCATCGGCCAGCGCAGGAAACTGTGCGCGAAACTGCGCAGGACTGAAAGCGTTCATGGAATTCCTCATATCGATTCTACGATCGTCGCGCAAATTTATCGGCAGGGCAAGGAAGTTGATATCTATCAGATTTGTCTGCTTATCCTGGCGAGTCTGAAAAAGCAGGTTATGCTAAATAGTGTTAGGCGGATGTTTTAGCCTGTTATAAATCGAGGTTTGAATAGCATTAATTGCTAAAGGAGAATAATCATGAAAAAGACAGCTGCAATCATTTCTGCCTGTGCGTTGACCTTTGCCCTGAGCGCATGTTCTGGAAATAACTACGTAATGCATACCAACGATGGTCGATCTATCGTCTCTGAAGGGAAACCGACAACCGATAATGATACCGGGATGATTTCATACAAAGATGCTAACGGGAACAAACAGCAGATCAATCGCAGTGACGTGAAAGAGATGAAAGAAATCGAGCATTAACAGTTAGATAAGCGAAAAAAAAGCACCGCAAGTTGGCGGTGCTACATTAATCACTATGGACAGACAGGGTAAATGTACAGGAAGTGAAAAATTGGTAGCGTTGCTACCGTGGTCTGAATCGCAGACCAATTGCAAACACAACAACACAACATCACAACCGTAAGCCAAAAGCCCTTCAGAACACGCATTCCAAAAAAAGCTTTTCGTTCCGGCTCAGGAAGTGCCGCCACTATAGGTATTTGCTGGTAGTTCCTCAACGGACAAATTATAATGGCTCAGATAAAAAAAACTAATAGGTTAAACGTTGTTTCCTATATGTTAAATCTCGTTAACATCTAAGCCAGATAACCATGTCCAAGCGATTGCCACCCCTAAATGCATTACGTGTTTTTGATGCAGCAGCACGCCACCTCAGCTTCACCCGCGCAGCCGATGAGCTTTTTGTGACACAGGCCGCAGTAAGTCATCAAATCAAGTCTCTGGAGGATTTTCTGGGGCTTAAGCTGTTCCGTCGACGCAACCGTTCGTTGCTGTTGACCGAAGAAGGGCAGAGCTATTTTCAGGATATTAAAGAGATTTTCTCCCAGCTGACGGAAGCCACCCGTAAGCTTCAGGCACGGAGCGCAAAAGGCGCCCTGACTGTGAGTTTATTGCCCAGTTTTGCCATTCAGTGGCTGGTGCCGCGACTCTCAAGCTTTAACTCAACTTATCCGGGAATCGATGTCCGAATCCAGGCGGTGGACCGTCAGGAAGACAAGCTTGCAGACGATGTGGATGTGGCGATTTTTTACGGTCGTGGTAACTGGCCGGGCTTGCGTGTTGAAAAATTATACGCAGAATATCTGCTGCCGGTCTGTTCACCACTGCTGCTGACGGGGGAGAAAGCGCTCAAAACGCCCGCCGATCTGGCGCAACACACGCTTTTGCACGATGCGTCGCGTCGCGACTGGCAAACTTATACCCGCCAGTTAGGTCTTAATCATATAAACGTGCAGCAGGGGCCCATTTTTAGCCACAGCGCGATGGTGTTACAGGCTGCCATTCACGGGCAGGGCGTGGCATTAGCGAATAACGTCATGGCGCAGTCCGAAATTGAGGCAGGCCGTCTGGTTTGCCCATTTAACGATGTACTGGTCAGCAAGAATGCATTTTATCTGGTTTGTCATGACAGTCAGGCAGAACTGGGTAAAATAGCCGCTTTCCGGCAGTGGATACTGGCGAAAGCGGCAAGCGAGCAAGAAAAATTCCGCTTCAGGTATGAACAATAACGTTTGTGTGCCGGGCACGCATTAATTCAGGACTTAAACATGACCAGCCGATTCATGCTGATTTTCGCCGCGGTGAGTGGCTTTATTTTTGTAGCTCTGGGCGCGTTTGGCGCGCATGTCTTAAGCAAGTCTTTGGGCGTTGTGGAGATGGGCTGGATCCAGACCGGCCTTGAATATCAGGCGTTCCACACGCTGGCAATTTTTGGGCTGGCGGTGGCGATGCAGCGCCGTATCAGCATTTGGTTTTACTGGAGCAGCGTCTTTCTGGCGCTGGGTACCGTACTGTTCAGCGGCAGTCTCTACTGTCTGGCGCTGTCGCATTTACGCCTGTGGGCGTTTGTTACACCTGTCGGCGGCGTCAGCTTCCTGGCGGGTTGGGTTTTAATGTTTATCGGAGCTATCCGTCTGAAACGCAAGGGCGTTGTTCATGAATAAGGTTGTTTTATATTGTCGCCCGGGGTTTGAGAAAGAGTGCGCCGCGGAAATCACCGATAAAGCGGCGAAGCGTGAAGTCTTCGGATTCGCTCGCGTCAAAGAGAACGCGGGCTATGTGGTATTTGAATGCTATCAGCCTGATGATGCCGACAAGCTGGCGCGCGAACTGCCGTTCAGCTCGCTGATTTTCGCCCGTCAGATGTTTGTCGCGGGCGAACTGCTGAAAGATCTTCCGCCGGAAGATCGCATCACGCCGATTGTTGGCCTGTTGCAGGGCGTGGTGGAGAAGGGCGGCGATTTGCGCGTGGAAGTGGCTGACACCAATGAAAGCAAAGAGCTGATGAAGTTCTGCCGTAAGTTTACCGTGCCGCTCCGCGCGGCACTGCGTGATGCGGGAGTGCTGACAAACTACGAAACGCCAAAGCGTCCAGTCGTGCATATCTTCTTTATTGCGCCAGGATGTTGCTACACCGGCTACTCGTATACCACCAATAACTCGCCGTTCTTTATGGGGATCCCGCGTCTGCGCTTCCCGTCAGACGCGCCGAGCCGTTCAACCCTGAAGCTGGAAGAGGCGTTCCACGTCTTTATCCCGGCGGACGAGTGGGACGAACGTCTGGCAAACGGCATGTATGCCGTCGATCTTGGCGCGTGCCCGGGCGGCTGGACCTATCAGCTGGTGAAACGCAACATGTGGGTTTCGTCTGTGGATAACGGCCCGATGGCGCAAAGCCTGATGGACACCGGGCAGGTCACCTGGCTGCGTGAAGATGGTTTCCGCTACCGTCCTACCCGTAACAACATCTCCTGGATGGTGTGCGACATGGTAGAAAAACCGGCGAAAGTCGCGGCGCTGATGGCCTCCTGGCTGGTGAACGGCTGGTGTCGTGAGACGATTTTCAACCTCAAGCTGCCGATGAAAAAGCGTTACGAAGAGGTGTCGCAGAACCTGGCTTATATTCAGCAGCAACTGGACGAACACGGGATTAACGCGGAAATCCAGGCGCGTCAGCTGTATCACGACCGTGAAGAAGTGACGGTGCATATCCGTCGCTGGTGGGCGGCCGTGGGTGGGCGTCGCGACGAGCGATAACGTTTGTAACGCCCGGTGGCGCTGCGCTTACCGGGCCTACAAAATCGTGTAGTTGTTTTAACGTTCTAACCTTAACTGCTGTAAATTCCCGTCCAGCTGTAAATCCGTCTGTAGCGTTGCGATTTCCCGGCAGATAAACGCCATCTCTTTATTCGCCTCCAGCTTTTTGCGCCATTTTTCCGGCACTTCCTCAAGCCTTGCGTAAATCCCTTCCAGATTCTGAAACTCCGTCAGCAGTTGTGCGGCACTTTTGGGTCCAATACCGGCGACACCCGGCACTCTGGAGCTGCTGATCCCCGCCAGCCCCCAGTAATCCGGCAATTGCTCAGGCGATACGCCAAACTCGCTGGCAATAAATGGCGCGTCCAGCCAGCGTTTCTGGAAGTAGTCGCGGATGCGGATTGTGGGTGAGAGCAGCTGGCAGTAGCCTTTGTCGGTTGAAACGATAGTCGCCTGATGCCCGGCGCTTGCCACTTTAACCGCCAGCGTTGCGGCTAAATCATCAGCCTCATTACCGTGTGCGCCCCAGCACGGAACGCCGCGCTGTTCAAAGGCCGCGCGTATAACGGGCATTTCGGCGTGCAGATCGTCCGGCATCGGCGCACGCCCGGCTTTGTAGTCCGGCAGGCGCTGGTGCCGCCAGCCGGTATTGCGTGCTTCATCGTCGAATACGGCAACAGCGTGGGTGGGTTCGCTATGGCGAATGAGCTGCTCCAGCGCGTGTAAACAGGTGTCCTTGCAGGGGGTGCCCTGTACCGCGTGAATACGGCGAATCAGGTTAAGTGCATCGACGATAAGCAAATGAACGGCCACAGATAATCTCCCTTCTGTCTAATGGGGGAAGGGTAACACTGAGCGCAGCATGAAACTATGAATGGTGGGGAAAACAGGAAGAAGCCTCGCAAAACGAGGCTTCCTGAGAGGCTTAATCGCAGGTAACGATCTTCATCGCCAGGCCACCGCGGGAGGTTTCGCGGTATTTGGCGTTCATATCTTTACCGGTTTCGTACATGGTTTCGATAACCTTGTCGAGACACACGCGCGGTTCACTGGTGCGGCGCAGCGCCATACGGGCCGCGTTCACCGCTTTCACAGAGGCGATGGCGTTACGCTCAATGCATGGCACCTGGACCTGTCCGCCGACCGGATCGCAGGTCAGCCCCAGGTTATGTTCCATGCCGATTTCCGCCGCAATACAAACCTGCGCAGGACTTGCGCCCAGCAGTTCGGCCAGACCCGCCGCCGCCATAGAGCAGGCTACGCCCACTTCACCCTGACAGCCCACTTCCGCGCCGGAAATCGAGGCGTTCATCTTGTACAGTGAGCCAATCGCACTGGCGACCAGCATATACCGCGCGAGTGAGTTTGCATTCACTTCACGGATAAACTTGTCGTAATACGCCAGGACCGCCGGAACAATGCCGCACGCCCCGTTGGTTGGCGCGGTGACGACGCGGCCACCCGCGGCGTTCTCTTCGTTCACCGCCAGCGCGAACATGTTGATCCAGTCGACAACGGCCATCGGGTCGGTGGTGGTTTTGTCGGTGCTGACCAGCATGCGGCGCAGCGCAGCCGCACGACGTGGAACACGCAGTTTCCCCGGCAGCACGCCTTCGGTGGTGATCCCGCGCTCAATGCCGCTGCGCATCACTTCCCAGACGTTTGCGAAGTGCTGTTCCAGCTCCTCTTTGCTGTGCAGGGCCAGCTCATTTTTCATCATCAGGCCGGAGAGAGATAGGCCTGTCTCCTGGCAGTGACGCTGTAAATCGGCCGCGTTTTTGTACGGGTACGGCACCTCAACGGCGGAGCCGTTGGTTTGACCAAAATGGTCTTCGTCGACGATAAACCCGCCGCCGATGGAGTAATACGTCTGGCTGTAAACCGCTTTATCGCCGACCAGCGCGGTAATGCGCATGCCGTTTTCGTGCAGCGACAGGTTATCCGCATGGAAATTCATGCAGTGGTCAACCGGAAATTCAACCTCATGCTCGCCGTTCGCCAGCAGCAAACGACCATGGGTGTTCACGTCCTGGATAAAGCCAGGTATTGCATCAATATCAACGGTATCCGGCAGGTTACCCGCCAGCCCCATGATAATGGCAATATCGGTATGGTGGCCTTTACCGGTCAGGGAAAGGGAACCGTATACATCGACAACCACGCGGGTGATGTCGTGCAAAATGCCGCGTGCAATCAAGTCATCCGTGAATTGTTTACCGGCTTTCATTGGTCCGACGGTGTGAGAGCTGGAAGGACCAATACCGATTTTGAAGATATCGAATACGCTAATCATGATGCGTCCATTGCTTCAGTCAGAGGGGAGGAGTGCGCCATCCGAAGACGGCGCAGGAGGTATTAGCTGAACAGCGAGTAGAAAATAGCGGAGATGGCAATCAGACCCATCACAACAACGAACACGTTGCTGATATGGCCGCTGTATTTACGCATCGCTGGCACTTTCTGAATCGCGTACATCGGCATCAGGAACAGAATCATCGCGATAATCGGGCCGCCCAGGGTTTCAATCATGCCCAGAATGCTTGGGTTCAGGGTGGCTACCGCCCAGGTGGTCACCAGCATGAACAGCGCGGTGATTTTGTTCAGACGGTTGATTTCAATGCTCTTGCCTTTACCGCGCAGAGATTTAATCACCATACCGTTGAAGCCTTCACGTGCGCCCAGGTAGTGGCCCAGGAAGGATTTGGTGATGGCGATAATCGCGATGATCGGTGCCATCCACGCAATCAGCGGTGCGTTAAAGTGGTTTGCCAGATAGGACAGAATAGAGATGTTCTGCTCTTTCGCCGCCGCCAGATCCGCCGGGGAGAGGCTCAGCACGCAGCTGAACACGAAGAACATAACTGTCAGTACCATCATGATGTGTGCGCGAGCCAGGATGCTGGAGCACTTCTTCTCTGCACCATTGCCGTACTCTTCACGCTTCGCCACCGCGAAGGAGGAGATGATTGGCGAGTGGTTGAAGGAGAACACCATTACCGGGATCGCCAGCCACAGGGTCAGTAGCAGGCCGTTACCGGTTGCGGATGCGCTGCTCAGAGACAGAGTTTCCAGCGCAGCGCCGTTCCACTGTGGGATCAGGTACAGCGCCAGCACCATCAGGGCTGCAACAAACGGGAATACCAGCACGCTCATCGCTTTGACAATCATCTGCTCGCCAAAGCGCACGATGGTCATCATACCGACGATCAGGATCAGGGACAGGATCGCACGCGGCGGCGGGGTCATCTGCAGCTGGTGCATCATGAAGCTTTCAACGGTGTTGGTGATAGCAACGCTATACACCAGCAGAATCGGGTAAATCGCGAAGAAGTAGAGCAGGGTAATCAGCTTACCTGCGCCGACGCCGAAGTGTTCTTCAACGACTTCAGTAATGTCTTCGCCCGGGTTTTTACCGGACAGCACGAAGCGGGTCAGGCCGCGGTGTGCAAAGAAGGTCATCGGAAAGGCGATGATGGCCATGATGATCAGCGGGATCAGACCGCCGACACCTGCGTTGATAGGAAGGAACAGTACACCAGCGCCGATTGCCGTGCCGTACAGGCCAAGCATCCACATGGTATCCGTTTTGCGCCAACCGCTTCGGGATTCAATCGAAGCAACGGTGCTGGTTTGAGTGGTTTCCATCTGTATCTCCTGGAGGAAGCAAATTGTCAGGTTTTTAGTCAAATCCGATGAAAAAGTGCCTGACGGTAATATGAAATTCGTTCAGTGACGGTTTTTTAATAATTTTTGCCCGTAACTATTGGCGGGCGGAAAGATACATTCTCGTTATGAATCTATCAGTGATCGCGATCCCAAATGCAATAATCCACTTATGATGTGGGCATATTTAGACCATTTATCTGTTAAAAAAACATCAAAGAGGATTTACGGGCGCGAAGGCTACCATTAACGACATGTTTTCGAAAAGGCTGACCCGCGAGATAGGTGTCTTTCGCTGTAAAGAAATAGGATTTTAGGATTTTCTGGCAGGTAATTTCGATTAAGGCTGATTATTTACGGTTTCAAAAACGAGGTAATCGTTTGCGCGGGCGCCAGATTTGTTAATAACATTGAAGATCGCTATGAATTACATCACTAATAAAAAAGCCGGATGACAATCCGGCTTGAGAGGAGGGAAAGGACGCTTTATTTGATGATTTCGTAACAGGGAATATAGGCAGAACCCGGAAGTTTCATGCGGTGCTGAGCCACAAAGCCCTGCAGCATGTCATCCATGCGGCGCATCATCTCCGGGTCACCGTGGATTTTATACGGCCCGAACTCCTCAATCGCGCGGATCCCCACCTCCTTCACGTTCCCCGCCACGATGCCAGAGAAGGCGCGACGCAGGTCAGCTGCCAGTACTTCCACCGGCTGATCCGGATAGAGTTTGAGGTTCGCCATGTTCTCATGCGACGGCTCGAAGGGGATCTGGAGATCCGGTGCGATACGGATGGACCAGTTAAAGCTGTAGGCATCCCCGGTATCACGACGGTTCTCTTTCACCAGCGGCATCGCTTTTTTCATCTGACGGGCCACTTCTGCGGCATCGTCAATAATAATGCGGTAGTGACGGCGCGCGTCTTCCCCCAGCGTATGCACGATAAATTCGTCCAGCACGCGGAAGTAGTCGGCGCTCTCTTTCGGGCCGGTCAGGATCAGCGGCAGAACCTGATTTTTGTTGGCCGGGTTCATCAGGATCCCGAGCAGATAAAGCAGTTCTTCCGCCGTACCTACGCCGCCCGGGAAGATGATAATGCCGTGCGCGATACGGACAAACGCCTCAAGACGTTTTTCGATATCCGGCATAATAATCAGTTCGTTAACCAGCGGGTTAGGCGGCTCAGCGGCGATGATCGACGGCTCGGTCATGCCGATAAAACGGCCTTCTTTATAGCGTTGCTGCGCGTGTCCTACTGCCGCGCCTTTCATCGGCGCTTCCATCGCGCCAGGACCGCAGCCGGTACAGATGTTCAGCTCGCGCAGGCCGAGCTGATTACCCACGCGGCGGGCGTACAGGTATTCGGTTTCGTTAATAGAGTGACCACCCCAGCAGACGACCATGTTCGGCGCTTCGCCAACGTGCAGGGCGCGGGCGTTACGCAGAATGGAGAAAACCAGGTTGGTGATATGAACGGAGCTTTCCAGATCGAGATGCTGGAAACGACCGGCGTTGCTGATCTGTCCGTTAACAAACAGGATGTCGCGCAGCACGGCAAAAAGGTTGGCCTGAAGTGAGCGAATAATACGCCCATCGACAAACGCCTCTTCCGGCGGGTTGATCACTTCCAGCTTCACCCCGCGCTCGCGGCGCAGCACATTGATATCAAAACTTTCGAAGCGGGACAGCAGCTCTTTACTGTTGTCGGTCAGGCTTCCGGAGTTCAGTACAGCAAGTGAACAGTTACGAAACAGTTGATACAGGTCGCTACTGGCGGTGCGTTTAAGCATGTCCACTTCCAGTTGCGACAACATATCCATAGAGCCAAGCGGGCTAATATGTGTAATCAAGTGAGCTCCTTATGGGACGATTATCGTCTTTCCCTGTTGATTACAATAGCCCTGGCTTATGACGTTTCACAACACTTCGGGCGGAATACCGCCCGCATATTGTGAAAATATTTATCTTACTGGCGCACCAGCCGTCCGGTGGCAGGCACAAAATCGGTATTGGTGCGCCATGGGTTAATGTCCAGGCCGCCGCGACGGGTATAGCGGGCATAAACGCTCAGCTTTTCGGGCTGGCAGAAACGCTGTATGTCATTGAAGATGCGTTCCACGCACTGCTCGTGGAATTCGTTGTGATGACGGAATGACACCAGGTAACGAAGCAGCTTTTCCCGGTCAATCTGCGGGCCGCGATACTGGATCTGTACCGAGCCCCAGTCCGGCTGATGGGTGATAAGGCAGTTGGATTTCAGCAGATGGCTGACCAGCGTTTCGTCGACCACTTTTCCGCCCGCCGCGTTTTCCAGATAGTCGGTGCTAAATTCGTAGCTCTCCACATCAATGTCCTGATCGTCGATGCAGGTGCCGTGGAAATGGGCGATGGGCTGACCTTCCAGCTCATGCAGACGGTATAACGAGACGGTTACGTTCCCCTGCGCGCACGCGCTTAAATCACGTTCAAGCGTCTGTTGTACCTCGTCCCAGCTGTTAAATTTGGTCTGGTTAAAGCTGTTGAGATAGAGCTTAAAGCTCTTGGATTCAACCAGGTTTACGCTGGCGTAATCCAGCTCGACATGGCCCACGGCCACCTGCGGCAGACCGCGCGCATTCAGCCAGGAGAGTTCGTACAGCGTCCAGATGTCGCCGCCGACGAACGGCAGCGCGTCGGCATGAAGGCCAAGCGGATCGCGGTTCAGGCTGCGCGGCACACCCTGAAGCAGGCTTGCGTCGTAGGTGTCGCGGTAATCGGTCGATTTACCCAGCGTTAAGCCCGTTAACGCCTGATGATTTTCGTAAGACATGTTTCATAGCCACTTTACAGGTACACTTAGGGGCTGAGTTTATCCTGTCTTACAAGAAGAGAGAAATCGGTGGATATCGAAACTGCAAATGCCCTGACGTCCTTCACGACCCGCTATTGCGATGCCTGGCATGAAAAGCGGGGGACGTGGCCGCAAAGTACTGACTTATATGGCGTGCCGTCACCGTGCATTATCGCTTCGCAGGATGATTACGTTATCTGGCAACCGAAACCGTTCACGGGCGAGCAGAATGTAAATGCGGTTGAACGCGCAATGGACATTGTGATACAACCTGCGCTTCATGCAATTTATACCACGCAGTTTGCCGGGGATATGACTGCATGTTTTGCAGGACAGCCGCTGACGCTGCTGCAAACCTGGAGCGAAGACGATCTTCAACGCGTTCAGGAAAACCTCATTGGTCACCTGGTCACGCAAAAACGCCTTAAGCTCTCCCCGACTCTCTTTATTGCGACGCTCGACAGTGAACTGGACGTCATTTCAGTCTGCAACCTTTCTGGCGAGGTCATTAAAGAGACGCTCGGCACCCGCAATCGCGACGTTCTCGCGCCTTCTCTTGCGGATTTTCTTACCCGACTTGAGCCGCTTCTGTAATCTATGATGCTACTGGACGTGTGAGAGATCTCTTACACGCACTGTGAGACATCGCCGAAACAATTAGCATTGTCTTAGAGATTTCAGATTAATATTAGTTTCCCTTTCAACAGGTTAGCGATTTCCTGAAACGATTATCCCCGTTTCGCCAGGCTTACCTTGCTCACAGGGTGGGTTGTAAGACGAGGCAGAATAGCGGATTCTATCTGTGTCGACAGGATGCCGACGCGAGAAACGAACATCAGGATGATGGCGTTTCTCACCAGGAACACGTCAGGACGACGCCGCAGGAAGGCTTCAGGATGAAGCAAAGTGGATCACGCAGGATGCGTAAGGGACACCTCCAGGAAGGAGAACGTGAGCCGGTCAGGATGGTCGGTGGGTCAGGATGGCCAGGACGTTTCAGGACGAAACCTACACGTCAGGATGATGTGAGCAGGAAGCAAAAGGTAAAGGGATGACCAGGCCTTCGGGCATCAGGAAAAGTTGTCACGGATGAGCAGGGAGCACGTATTGTAGCTGGAATGCTGCGAAACGAACCGGGAGCACTGTTTTTACAGTGCTCCCTTTTTTTATTTCTGTCTTCCGCAATGCTATGCTTCGCGCCATTCCGTTTTTCAGTTGAGGTTACTATGACGCATCACGATAGCGTTCGTGCGCAGTTGCACGCCATCGAAGCCCTTATGCGCCAGCATCAGCTGTGGCAGGAAAGTGCGCCGCAGCCAGACGCGTTCGCCAGCACCCAGCCGTTTTGTCTGGATACGCTGTCTCCATTCGAATGGCTCCAGTGGGTATTAATTCCGCGCATGCACGCGCTGCTGGAAGGGGGACACGCGTTGCCCCAGGCGTTTGCCGTCTCTCCCTATTACGAAATGGCGCTGGAGGCGACCCACCCGGCGCGCGACGTTATGTTGGTTGAGCTGGAAAAGCTGGATACGCTTTTCGCCGGTGACGATGCATGACGCTTGAGATCCTGTATCAGGATGAGTGGCTGGTGGCGGTGAATAAACCGTCCGGCTGGCTGGTACACCGAAGCTGGCTCGATCGCGATGAGAAAGTGGTTGTTATGCAAACCGTGCGCGACCAAATCGGTCAGCACGTCTTTACTGCCCACCGTCTGGATCGGCCAACCTCTGGCGTTCTGCTGATGGGGCTTTCCAGTGAGGCCGGGCGCCTGCTGTCGCAGCAGTTTGAACAGCACCAGATCCAGAAGCGCTACCACGCCATTGTGCGCGGCTGGCTGACGGATTCCGCCACGCTGGATTATCCGCTAGTGGAGGAACTGGATAAAATCGCCGATAAATTTGCCCGCGAAGATAAAGGTCCGCAGCCTGCGGTGACCGACTATCGCGGTATGGCGACCACAGAACTGCCGGTGGCGACCAGCAAATTTCCCACTACGCGATACAGTCTGGTTGAGCTTTTGCCCAAAACGGGGCGCAAGCACCAGCTTCGCCGCCACCTTGCACATCTGCGCCACCCAATTATCGGCGACAGCAAGCACGGCGATCTGCGGCAGAACCGCAGCGCGGCAGAGCACTTTGGCTGTAACCGACTGATGCTGCACGCCAGCGAGCTAAGCCTGACGCACCCGTTTACCGGCGAACCGCTGACTATTCGCGCGGGGCTGGACGAGGTCTGGATGCAGGCGCTGTCACAGTTTGGCTGGCTGGGACAACTCCCCGAAAATGAAAGGGTTGAGTTTGCCGCAGGCAACGTTCAGGATGAACAGCAAGCGCAATAATTACGGGAGCAAAGCATGGCTGAAGTAGGTATTTTTGTCGGCACGATGTACGGCAACTCGCTGCTGGTTGCGGAGGAAGCAGAAGCAATCCTCGTCAATCAGGGCCATAAAGCAACGGTCTATGAAGACCCGGAGCTGGCGGACTGGGAAAAGTATAAAGATAAATACATTCTGGTGGTGACCTCCACCACCGGGCAGGGCGATCTCCCGGACAGCATCGTCCCGCTTTTCCAGGGCATTAAAGACCAGCTTGGCTATCAGCCAGATGTTCACTATGGCATCATCGCCCTCGGCGATAGCTCTTACGCCAATTTCTGCGGCGGCGGTAAGCAGTTCGACGCGCTGTTGCAGGAACAGCACGCTCAGCGGGTCGGCGAGATGTTACTGATTGATGCTGGCGAGCACCCCGAACCGGAAAGCGAGTCAAATCCCTGGGTTGAACATTGGGCCACGCTCCTGAACTAACCCTGTACTATACGAGCTGTAGGCCGGGTAGGGCGTAGCCGCCACCCGGCAACGAAGCTGCACCATATCCTCAATTCCGTGAAGTATCTTCCACCACTTTGGGCTTATGCCCCAAACCACGTTCCCCACGCCCGTCAATGTTGTGTTCCTGCACGGTGAGAGAACCGGTCACTCCTTCATATACTTTTCCCGTCACTATAAAACGGCTTCGGGCCGTACCAAAACCAAACACAAATCTCTCATTCTGATTACCCTACAGGTGCTGTACAGAATGAACCAGGCGAAAGCTATGTTTCAGGAGTGCAACAATGAGTACATTAAGCCACGCGGCGAGCAGCGCTGAGAAGCGCACCAACGCCCGATACTGGATAGTGGTGATGCTGTTTATCGTCACCTCTTTCAACTACGGCGACCGTGCCACGTTATCCATTGCCGGCTCTGAGATGGCAAAGGACATCGGACTTGATCCGGTGGGTATGGGTTATGTTTTCTCCGCATTTTCATGGGCCTACGTAATCGGCCAAATCCCTGGCGGCTGGCTGCTGGACCGCTTCGGCTCAAAACGGGTCTATTTCTGGTCCATTTTCATCTGGTCGATGTTTACCCTGTTACAGGGCTTCGTGGATATCTTCAGCGGCTTCGGCATTATCATTGCGCTCTTTACCCTCCGCTTCCTGGTGGGTTTAGCGGAAGCGCCATCTTTCCCGGGCAACAGCCGCATTGTGGCCGCCTGGTTCCCGGCGCAGGAGAGGGGAACGGCGGTAGCAATCTTTAACTCGGCGCAATACTTTGCGACGGTTATTTTCGCGCCAATTATGGGCTGGCTGACGCACGAAGTGGGCTGGTCGCACGTCTTCTTCTTCATGGGCGGGCTGGGGATCGTCATCAGCTTTATCTGGCTGAAAGTGATCCACGAACCAAACCAGCACCCGGGCGTGAACAAGAAAGAGCTGGACTACATTGCTGAAGGCGGGGCGCTGATCAACATGGATCAGAAAACCCAGAAAGCAAAAGTCCCGTTCAGCCAGAAATGGGGGCAGATCAAACAGCTCGTCGGCTCACGGATGATGATCGGTATCTATCTCGGCCAGTACTGCATTAACGCCTTAACCTACTTCTTCATCACCTGGTTCCCGGTTTACCTGGTGCAGGCGCGCGGGATGTCGATTCTGAAGGCGGGTTTTGTCGCCTCTGTGCCAGCCATCTGCGGCTTCGTGGGCGGGGTGCTCGGCGGGGTCATCTCCGACTGGCTGATGCGTCGCACCGGTTCGCTGAATATTGCGCGTAAAACGCCAATCGTGCTCGGCATGCTGCTCTCCATGACCATGGTGTTCTGTAACTACGTCAGCGCGGAGTGGATGATTATCGGCTTTATGGCGATGGCCTTCTTCGGTAAAGGCATCGGCGCGCTGGGCTGGGCGGTGATGGCAGATACCGCGCCGAAAGAGATCAGCGGCCTGAGCGGCGGTCTGTTCAACATGTTTGGCAACATTTCCGGCATTGTCACCCCAATCGCTATCGGTTACATCGTCGGCACCACCGGCTCCTTCAATGGTGCGCTGATTTATGTAGGCGTCCATGCGCTGGTGGCGGTACTCAGTTACCTGGTGCTGGTGGGGGACATCAAACGAATCGAACTGAAACCTGTTGGGGAGCGCGGATGATGACAACGCAATCAAGCCCGATCGTGACGGAAATGAAAGTCATCCCGGTGGCGGGTCAGGACAGCATGCTGCTCAACATTGGCGGCGCGCATAACGCCTGGTTCACCCGCAACATCGTGGTGCTGACCGACAGCGCAGGGAATATCGGCGTCGGGGAAGCGCCTGGCGGAGAGGTGATTTACCAGACGCTGGTCGACGCCATCCCGCAGGTGGTTGGGCAGGAGGTCGCCCGCCTGAACAAGGTGGTTCAGCGGGTGCATAAGGGCAACCAGTCGGCTGATTTTGATACCTTCGGCAAAGGCGCCTGGACGTTTGAACTGCGCGTTAACGCGGTGGCGGCGCTGGAGGCGGCTCTCCTTGATTTACTGGGCAAAGCGCTGAATGTGCCGGTCTGCGAACTGCTGGGGCCAGGCAAACAGCGTGATGCGGTAACGGTGCTGGGCTATCTGTTCTACGTTGGCGACCGGACGAAAACCGATCTTCCGTATCTGGAACGCTCGCCGGGCAGCCACGCGTGGTATCACCTGCGTCATCAGGAAGCGCTCTCTGGCGAGGCGGTGGTACGCCTGGCAGAGGCGGCGCAGGATCGCTACGGCTTTAAAGACTTCAAGCTGAAAGGCGGCGTTCTGCCGGGCGAACAGGAGATTGACAGCGTGCGCGCGTTGAAAAAATGCTTCCCGGAGGCACGCATCACCGTCGATCCGAACGGCGCCTGGCGGCTGGATGAAGCTATCGCGCTGTGCAAAGGACTGGGCGACGTGCTGACCTACGCGGAAGATCCGTGCGGCGCCGAGCAGGGCTTTTCTGGTCGCGAGGTGATGGCCGAATTCCGCCGCGCTACCGGGCTGCCGGTTGCGACCAACATGATCGCCACTAACTGGCGCGAAATGGGCCACGCGGTGATGCTGAATGCGGTGGACATACCGCTGGCTGATCCGCACTTCTGGACCCTTTCCGGCGCGGTGCGCGTGGCGCAGCTGTGCGATGACTGGGGGCTCACCTGGGGCTGCCACTCCAATAACCATTTCGACATTTCGCTGGCGATGTTTACCCACGTTGGCGCGGCGGCGCCGGGTAACCCGACCGCCATCGATACGCACTGGATCTGGCAGGAAGGCGAAGCGCGCCTGACCAAAAATCCACTTGAAATCAAAAACGGCACCATTGCCGTACCGGATGCGCCGGGGCTGGGCGTAGAGCTTGACTGGGATCAGATCCACAAGGCGCATGAAGCGTATAAAAAACTGCCGGGCGGCGCGCGCAACGACGCAGGCCCGATGCAGTACCTTATCCCCGGCTGGACATTTGACCGTAAGCGCCCTGTATTTGGACGTCACTGATAAAAGGATCGAACGATGAGCACATTTTCTACCCCTGTAGTCACCTCCATGCAGATCATTCCTGTCGCGGGACATGACAGCATGCTGATGAACCTGAGCGGCGCCCATGCGCCGTTCTTCACCCGTAATATTGTGGTGATCAAGGACAACTCAGGGCATACCGGTGTCGGTGAAATCCCGGGCGGGGAGAAGATCCGTAAAACGCTGGAGGACGCCATTCCGCTGGTGGTGGGTAAAACGCTGGGCGAGTACAAAAATGTACTGACCAGCGTGCGTACGACCTTTGCCGATCGTGATGCGGGTGGCCGTGGTCTGCAAACGTTTGATCTGCGTACCACTATCCATGTGGTCACGGGCATTGAAGCCGCGATGCTGGATCTGTTAGGCCAGCATCTGGGCGTCAATGTCGCCTCCCTGCTGGGCGACGGCCAGCAGCGCAGCGAAGTGGAAATGCTCGGCTACCTGTTCTTTATCGGCAACCGCAAACTCACCCCGCTGCCGTACCAGAGCCAGCCGGACGAAAAATGCGACTGGTATCGTGTGCGTCACGATGAAGCGATGACCCCGGATGCGGTGGTGCGCCTGGCTGAAGCCGCGTATGAAAAATATGGCTTTAATGACTTCAAGCTGAAAGGCGGCGTACTGGCGGGTGAAGAAGAAGCTGAGGCGATTGCCGCGCTGGCGAAGCGCTTCCGGCAGGCGCGCGTCACGCTGGATCCGAACGGTGCCTGGTCCCTTGATGAGGCGATCAAAATCGGTAAGCAGCTCAAAGGCGTGCTGGCCTACGCGGAAGATCCGTGCGGCGCAGAGCAGGGGTTCTCTGGACGTGAAGTGATGGCGGAGTTCCGTCGCGCCACCGGGCTGCCAACCGCCACCAACATGATCGCGACCGACTGGCGCCAGATGGGGCACACGCTCTCGCTGCAATCGGTGGATATTCCGCTGGCAGACCCGCACTTCTGGACGATGCAGGGCTCGGTTCGCGTGGCGCAGATGTGCCATGAGTTCGGCCTGACCTGGGGCTCGCACTCCAACAACCACTTCGACATCTCGCTGGCGATGTTCACCCACGTAGCGGCTGCTGCGCCGGGCAACATTACCGCTATCGACACCCACTGGATCTGGCAGGAGGGCAATCAGCGCCTGACCAAACAGCCGTTTGAGATCAAGGGGGGGATGGTGCAGGTTCCAGCTACGCCGGGGCTGGGCGTTGAACTGGATATGGATCAGGTCATGAAAGCGCACGAGCTTTACCAGAAACACGGGCTGGGCGCACGTGATGATGCGCTGGCGATGCAGTACCTGATCCCAGAGTGGTCATTCGACAATAAACGTCCGTGCATGGTACGATAAGCCAACTGGGACCGCTCCCATGAGCGGTCCCTTACGTGGTGTATGCTTAACGTAACTAACATGCGTAAGGATGGCTTATGAAAATTGTTATCGCTCCGGACTCGTATAAGGAAAGCTTGAGCGCGCTGGAGGTGGCGACAGCGATAGAGATCGGTTTTCGCGAAATTTTCCCCTCAGCGGAGTACGTCAAATTACCGGTTGCCGATGGTGGCGAAGGGACGGTGGAAGCTATGGTTGCAGCCACCCATGGGCGTCTTGTCCATGTTCCCGTTACCGGGCCTTTGGGAGAACGCGTGGAAGGGTTTTTCGGGTTATCCGGAGACGGGAAAAGCGCGTTTATCGAGATGGCGGCCGCGAGCGGTCTGGAGCTTGTTGCTCCTGCAAAGCGTAACCCGTTAATCACCACCTCGTGGGGGACCGGGGAACTGATCCGTCATGCGCTGGATGCGGGCGTTAAGCATATCATTATTGGCATTGGAGGCAGCGCGACCAATGACGGTGGCGCAGGCATGGTGCAGGCGCTGGGCGTAAAACTGCTGGATGCGAAAGCACAGCCCGTTGGGCCGGGCGGCGGCGAACTGGCAAGCCTTGCGCATATCGATCTTAGTGGGCTGGATGAGCGGCTGGCAGACTGTCGAATTGAAGTGGCCTGCGATGTGACCAACCCCCTGATCGGCGAGACTGGCGCTTCTGCGGTATTCGGTCCGCAGAAAGGGGCGACGCCGGAGATGGTCAGGACGCTGGACAACGCGCTTGCGCATTACGCAAACATTATCGCCAGGGATCTGGACATTGACGTCTTAAACCTGGCGGGGGGCGGAGCAGCTGGCGGAATGGGGGCGGCGCTGTATGCATTTTGCGGGGCGCAGCTTCGTCGGGGAATTGAGATTGTCACCGATGCCCTGCATCTCGATGAACAGGTCGCGGACGCCGATCTGGTGATCACGGGCGAAGGGCGTATCGACAGCCAGACGATCCACGGCAAAGTGCCCGTTGGCGTGGCGAGAGTCGCGAAACGCTATAACAAACCGGTTATCGGCATTGCCGGCAGCCTGACGGCGGATGTTGGCGTGGTGCACGAGCACGGACTGGATGCGGTATTCAGCGTGATTTACACCATCTGCTCGCTGGAGGATGCGCTGGAAAATGCGCAACAGAATGTACAGATGGCCGCAAGGAATATTGCGGCGGCCATAAAGGTGGGGCAGGGGATGTCGCGTTAACGTTCGTGCTCCTGTAGGCCCGGTAAGCGAAGCGCCACCGGGCTTTTTCTTAGCTTCCCAACACCTTCATCGCTTCCCGCGTCACGTTGTCCATCTCGTCCAGCAGCTCCAGAAACTCCGGCTCAAGATCGGATTCTGGCGTACCCGCGCGGAGCTGCTGTTCAAGCAACTGGCAGAGATTTTTCAACCGCGGCACGCCGCTGTAGCCGCAGCTACCGTGCAGTTTATGGATGGCCTCCAGCAGCCCTTCAGGGTTTTCGCCCACCAGCTGTTCTTCAACCTTGTTACGGATCTCAGGCAGGAAGTCCACCAGCATTTGCAGCATATCGCGGGCCAGATCGGCTTTGCCTGCTGCCTGGCGCAGCGCCAGTTGCCAGTCAAACGTGGCATTCTGGTTAACGCTGATTTCCGGCGATTCAGCTGAAATGGTGTACGTCCCGCCAATGTGCCCCGGTTTGTAGCGCAGCAGCAGGCTGTGCAGCTTCTCTTCATCAATCGGTTTCGCCAGATAATCGTTCATGCCCGCACCCAGCAGTTTCTCTTTTTGTCCCGCCATCGCGTGCGCCGTCACGGCAATCACCGGCGTCTGCTGCTGGTGCGGAAGCTGACGAATTAATTCGCAGGCGCGGATGCCATCCATGCCCGGCATCTGAATATCCATTAGGATCAGGTCAAACTGCATCTGTTTGGCTTGTTCTACGGCTTCGGCGCCGCTGGTACACAGTTCAACGTGCTGAACCTGATCCTCAAGCAGCACGCCAATCAGCTTAAGGTTTGCCGGGTTATCATCCACGGCCATCACCGTCATCGGCAGCTTATGTTCGTCGTTTTCCAGCGGCAGGGACTGATGCGTCAGACGGCAATATTCGGTCAACGCAGGTAACAGCCGTGTGGCGGTGAGGGGTTTCAGCAGACATGCCGCCGCCCCGTCGTTTTTAAGCTCTTCGGCGTTGATTTGGGCGTGGCACGGCAGAGCCAGCAGCAGGTAGTCCGTCATTGAGGCCGCCTTCGCCAGCCGTTCCTGCTGCATGGTCAGTTCTCCGGTAAACGTCACCGGAATCCCCAGCAAAAGAATATCGTAATGATCGTTCGCCAGCGCGGAGAAGGTCGGGCTGTAGACCACCTCCAGCGGCGTGCTGCTTAATACATCCAGCGTACACTGCGCCGCGGCGGCGTTCGGTTCCACATAGGCCAGACGCATCCCTTTCAGGCAGTCGGTGACCGGACCGTCGGTTTGCACGTTCGGATTAAGATCAAGATTGATATGGAACCAGAAGGTCGAGCCCCGGTTAGGCTGGCTGTGGAAGGAGATATCGCCTCCCATCTCTTTCACCAGCTTTTGGGTGATCACCAGACCCAGGCCCGTTCCGCCGTGCCGACGGGAAATGCTCGCATCGGCCTGGCGGAACGCCTGGAACAGACGCGACTGATCGCGCTCCGGAATGCCGATGCCGGTATCCCGGATCTGAACTTCAATCTGGACCTTATTATTACTGAGCGCCCTTTTTTCGACCAGAATGTCGATGTTGCCGCTCTCGGTGAACTTAATCGCGTTGCCCACCAGATTGGTGATGACCTGTTGCAGGCGCAGCGGGTCGCCAATGACGTTATCCGGTACGTCATTTTTGATATTGAGCGTCAGTTCCAGCCCCTTATCATGCGAGGAGTGGGCGAGAAGCGTGACCACGTCATCCAGTGTGCTGCGCAGCGGGAAGGGGATACTCTCCAGAATCAACTTGCCCGCTTCCAGCTTCGAGAAGTCCAGTACGTCGTTAATAATGGTCAGCAGGTTGTTGGCTGAGCGTTCAATGGTATGCAGGTGGTCACGCTGGGTCGGGTTGAGCTCGCTTTTGAGCGTCAGACGGGTGAAGCCAATCACCCCGTTCAGCGGCGTGCGCAGCTCATGCGACATGTTCGCCAGAAACTCAGACTTAATACGGGCCGCCTCCTGAGCGCGTTTTTTCGCCAGATCCAGCTCCACGTTCTGAATCTCCATCTGCTCCAGCGTTTCGCGCAGGTCAGAGGTGGCCTGGTCAACGTTGTGCTGCATCTCTTCGTGATAAGCCGCCAGCGACATCGCCATTGAGTTGATGCCGTTTTTCAGCATATCCAGCTCGCCGAGCATGAAGCCTTCCACGCGGCTGTCCAGCTGACCCCGGCGGATCCGGTCAACGGTATTCACCATGTTACGGATAGGCCCCGTGACGTCGCGCATCAGCCGCCAGCCGAAGATCAACGCGATGCCGATACAGAACAGCATCATCACGCCGGAGATGAATATTTCTTTGTACTGCTGGAGCCGCACCGACTTGAGATCCAGCTCCAGCGCCACATATCCCAGCATATTATTGCTGGACTTCGCATCGGACTGGGCGGATTCGTCGGGTGAATAGCTTTCTGAGATAATCGGCGTGCGCAGGATCATGATATCGCCGCGCCGCAGGACCGTGAGATGACGCGGGAAAGGGGTACCTTCCGGGATTTTCAGCGACGTGGGATCCAGATGGAAATTCGAGGTGACGAAAAGACGGTTATGCTCATCGTAAACGGAAATGGCGCGCACAATCTCTGAATGACGGCGGTGCAGCACGCTGATTAACTGACCAATGGATTCACGGTTTTGCAGGTTCATACCGTACTCGCTGGAGACGGCCAGCGGTTCGATAATGCTGGCCCCGGCATCTTCAAGCTGTCTCTGCAAATCGTTATAGCGATGCACCACAAAGAAAATGCTCAGCAGCAAACCGATGAGAACGGTAGGAGCGAGGATCAAAATCATCATGCGCGCGCGCAGGCTGTAGTTGGTCATGGAGTTCCGTTATGGGACAATCAGGCTAATTATGTTTATTTGAGAACAATCTCGGCGATGGCGCAATTCTACTCTGCAAAACGACGCGTGACGACGCGTCAGATCATAACTGTTGAAGCCTCTGACCTCGATCCTTTTGGACAGGGGGTAGCGCGTCACAAGGGTAAGACACTGTTTATCACAGGTTTGCTGCCAGGAGAACGCGCAGATATTACGCTGACGGAAGACAAACGCCAGTATGCGCGCGGCCAGGTCAAGCGCCGTCTTAATGATAGCCCGGAGCGCGTGACGCCTCGCTGCCCCCATTTTGGCGTTTGCGGAGGCTGTCAGCAACAGCATGCCAGCACAGAATTACAGCAAAAAAGTAAAAGCAACGCGCTGGCCCGCCTGCTAAAACATGACGTCAGTGACATCGTTGCTGACCAGCCGTGGGGCTACCGTCGCCGCGCTCGCCTGAGTCTAAGCTACCAGCCAAAAACTGAACGGCTGGAGATGGGTTTTCGCAAAGCCAGCTCCAGCGATATCGTCTCCATCACGCAATGCCCTGTTTTGGTGCCCCAACTTGAGGCACTGCTCCCGGCCGTGCACCACTGTCTTGCATCGCTGGATGGTGTGCGTTCGCTTGGCCATGTCGAACTGGTGCTGGCCAACGGCGGCCCGCTGATGGTGCTGCGCCACACCGCACCGCTGTCCAGGACAGATCGCGAAAAACTGGAACGCTTTTCGCATTCTCATGAGCTTGCGCTTTTCCTCGCGCCGCAAAGCGAGATACTTGAGCAGGTTAGCGGAGACGCGCCCTGGTATGCGTCAGACGGGCTACGCTTAACGTTCAGCCCGCGGGATTTTATCCAGGTCAACGACGGCGTGAACCAGCAGATGGTGGCGAACGCGCTGGCGTGGCTTGACGTTCAGCCCACCGATCGGGTGCTCGATCTGTTCTGCGGTATGGGTAACTTTACCCTGCCGCTGGCCCGCAAAGCAGCAAGCGTGGTCGGGGTGGAAGGCGTTGAGGCGCTGGTGGCGAAAGGCCAGGAGAACGCCCAACAGAACGGCTTGCAAAATGTGACATTCTTTCATCAAAATCTTGAGGATGATGTTACTCAGCAACCGTGGGCTAAGCAGGGCTTTGATAAGATCCTGCTCGATCCGGCGCGCGCAGGTGCGCCGGGCGTGATGCAGCATATAATTAAACTCGCGCCTGAACGCGTGGTCTATGTTTCCTGTAACCCGGCGACGCTGGCCCGTGACAGCGAAGCATTATTGAGCGGGGGTTACCAGATTCGGCGTCTGGCAATGCTGGACATGTTCCCGCACACTGGACATCTGGAATCAATGGTGTTGTTCGAGCACATCTAATGAGTTTGGCTTGTCGACTTCGACAGGCCCTTGTCCCTAAAGGAGAGGACGATGGTTGCGGTAAGAAGTGCACATTTAAATAAAGCTGGTGAGTTTGACCCTCAAAAATGGATCGCAAGTCTGGGGATTTCCAGCCAGCAGTCGTGTGAACGCTTAACCGAAACCTGGGCCTATTGTTTACGCACAACGCAGGGGCATCCGGACGCTGAACTGCTGTTGTGGCGCGGCGTGGAGATGGTTGAAATTCTCTCCATGCTTAACATGGATATCGAAACGCTACAGGCCGCGCTGCTGTTCCCACTGGCAGATGCTAACGTGGTGACGGAAGACGTGCTGCGTGAAAGCGTCGGCCAGTCCGTCGTGGCGCTCATCCACGGCGTGCGTGATATGGCCGCCATCCGTCAACTGAAAGCCGCGCAAACGGATTCTGTCTCTTCCGAGCAGGTGGATAACGTCCGCCGCATGCTGCTGGCGATGGTGGATGATTTTCGCTGCGTGGTGATCAAGCTGGCCGAACGGGTTGCCCATCTGCGCGAAGTGAAGGATGCGCCGGAAGACGAGCGCGTCCTGGCCGCCAAAGAGTGTACGAATATCTATGCGCCGCTGGCGAACCGTCTGGGTATCGGGCAACTGAAGTGGGAGCTGGAAGATTACTGCTTCCGCTATCTGCATCCGGCGGAATACAAACGCATTGCAAAATTGCTGCACGAACGCCGCATCGACCGCGAACACTATATCGAGGAATTTGTCAGCGGGCTGCGCCAGTCGATGAAAGAGGAGAATGTGCGCGCCGAGGTCTACGGGCGTCCGAAGCACATCTACAGCATCTGGCGCAAAATGCAGAAGAAACATCTCGCCTTTGACGAGCTGTTTGACGTGCGCGCCGTGCGTATCGTGGCGGAGCGTCTCCAGGATTGCTACGCCGCGCTGGGGATAGTACATACTCACTTCCGCCATCTGCCGGATGAGTTCGATGACTACGTCGCGAACCCCAAACCGAATGGCTATCAGTCCATCCACACCGTGGTGCTTGGCCCCGGCGGCAAAACTGTGGAAATTCAGATCCGTACTAAACAGATGCACGAAGACGCCGAACTGGGCGTCGCCGCGCACTGGAAGTACAAAGAAGGCACTTCCGGCGGCGCGCGCTCCGGACACGAGGACCGTATCGCCTGGCTGCGTAAGCTGATTGCGTGGCAGGAAGAGATGGCCGACTCCGGCGAAATGCTCGACGAAGTGCGCAGTCAGGTCTTCGACGATCGCGTCTACGTCTTTACCCCGAAAGGGGATGTGGTTGATCTGCCGGCAGGCTCTACGCCGCTCGATTTCGCCTACCACATTCACAGCGACGTGGGGCACCGTTGCATCGGGGCGAAGATCGGCGGACGTATCGTACCGTTTACCTACCAGCTACAGATGGGTGACCAGATTGAAATCATCACCCAGAAGCAGCCAAACCCAAGCCGCGACTGGCTGAATCCAAACCTCGGTTACGTGACCACCAGCCGCGGGCGCTCTAAAATTCACGCCTGGTTCCGCAAGCAGGATCGTGACAAGAATATCCTTGCCGGTCGTCAGATCCTTGACGACGAGCTGGAGCATATCGGGATAAACCTGAAAGAGGCGGAGAAGTTCCTGCTGCCGCGCTACAACTTCAACGAGCTCGACGAACTGTTAGCGGCGATTGGCGGCGGCGATATCCGCCTGAACCAGATGGTGAACTTCCTGCAAGCGCAGTTCAACAAGCCAAGCGCGGCAGAGCAGGATGCGGCAGCGCTGAAACAGCTCCAGCAGAAAACCTACGCTCCGCAGCAGCGCAGCAAGGACAATGGCCGCGTGGTGGTTGAAGGGGTGGGTAACCTCATGCACCATATTGCCCGCTGCTGCCAGCCGATACCGGGTGACGATATTGTCGGCTTTATCACCCAGGGGCGCGGGATCTCAATTCACCGCTCCGACTGTGATCAGCTTGCTGAGCTGCAATCGCATGCGCCGGAACGTATCGTGGAAGCCGTCTGGGGTGAAAGCTACTCCGCTGGCTACTCGCTGGTGGTGCGCGTCACTGCCAACGACCGCAGTGGCCTGCTGCGCGACATCACCACCATTCTCGCCAACGAGAAGGTCAACGTGCTGGGCGTTGCCAGCCGCAGCGATACCCGCGAGCAGCTTGCCACCATCGATATGACCATCGAAATCTATAACCTGCAGGTGCTGGGCCGGGTGCTCGGTAAACTGAACCAGGTGCCGGATGTGATTGACGCGCGTCGTCTGCACGGCGGCTGAACATCCTCTTCTGTAGGCCGGGTAAGGCAACGCTGCCACCCGGCATTTTGACATCAGGACAGAACTATGACTCAAATCGACCGCCTGCTTGGCATCATGAAACGCCTGCGCGACCCGGAAAACGGCTGCCCGTGGGATAAAGAGCAGACTTTCGCCACCATTGCGCCTTACACGCTGGAAGAAACCTACGAAGTGCTGGATGCGATTTCGCGCGAAGATTTCGACGACCTGCGCGGTGAGCTGGGCGACCTGCTGTTCCAGGTGGTGTTCTACGCACAGATGGCGCAGGAAGAGGGGCGCTTTAACTTTGACGACATCTGCGCCGCTATCAGCGACAAGCTGGAGCGCCGTCATCCGCATATCTTTGGCGATGCCTCCGCAGGCAACAGTGCGGAAGTGCTGGCGCGCTGGGAGCAGATCAAAAGCGCCGAACGCGCTGAAAAATCCCAGCACTCGGCGCTGGACGACATTCCCCTGAACCTTCCTGCGCTGATGCGCGCGCACAAAATTCAAAAGCGCTGCTCGGCGGTAGGGTTTGACTGGACCTCTCTCGGCCCGGTGCTGGAAAAAGTGCACGAAGAGATCGACGAAGTGATGCATGAAGCGCAGCAGGCCGTTGTGGATGAAGCAAAGCTGGAAGAGGAGATGGGCGATCTGCTGTTCGCGACCGTCAACCTTTCTCGCCACCTCGGTGTAAAAGCGGAAACCGCCCTGCAAAAAGCGAACATTAAATTCGAACGTCGCTTCCGCGAAGTTGAGCGGATTGTGGCCTCGCGCGGCCTGGAAATGAGCGGCATTGACCTCGAGGCGATGGAAGAAGTCTGGCAGGAAGTAAAACGCCAGGAACATGATCTCTAACGAAATTTTGCGATCAAGCGCAATTTGTGTGATTTTTTAAATGACAAGCGCTTGATTTGCGTCAAAAACATTTACCCAAAAGGGGCTATTTTCTCACTCCTTATGTTTGTCATGGCCTGGGAAGGAGACGGAGAATGAAAGTTTGTGGCGCTCGTCGTGTTCGGGTATACTACTTTCCCGTCCTGGTTATTCCATCGTTTCACCCTAACTTCTCAGGTTCAGCATGACAACGAACTATATTTTTGTGACCGGCGGGGTCGTATCCTCTCTGGGTAAAGGCATTGCCGCAGCCTCCCTCGCAGCCATTCTTGAAGCCCGTGGCCTCAATGTGACCATGATGAAACTGGATCCGTACATCAACGTCGATCCAGGCACCATGAGCCCAACCCAACACGGGGAAGTGTTCGTTACTGAAGACGGCGCTGAAACCGATCTGGATCTTGGCCACTACGAGCGTTTCATCCGTACCAAAATGACCCGTCGTAACAACTTTACGACTGGCCGTATCTACTCTGACGTTCTGCGTAAAGAGCGCCGTGGTGACTACCTGGGCGCGACCGTGCAGGTCATCCCACACATCACTAACGCCATCAAAGAGCGTGTCCTTGCCGGTGGCGAAGGGCATGACGTTGTGCTGGTTGAAATCGGCGGTACCGTAGGGGATATCGAATCCCTGCCGTTCCTCGAAGCGATTCGTCAGCTGGCGGTAGATATTGGTCGTGAGAACGCGCTGTTCATGCACCTGACGCTGGTGCCTTACATGGCGGCAGCAGGTGAAGTGAAAACCAAACCGACTCAGCACTCTGTTAAAGAGCTGCTCTCCATCGGTATTCAGCCTGATATCCTGGTTTGCCGTTCCGATCGTGCGATTCCAGCGAACGAACGCGCGAAAATTGCATTGTTCTGTAACGTGCCTGAAAAAGCCGTTATTTCAATGAAAGACGTCGATTCCATTTATAAAATCCCGGGCCTGTTGAAATCACAGGGTCTGGACGATTATATTTGTAAACGATTCAGCTTGAACTGTCCGGAAGCTAACCTGTCTGAATGGGAGCAGGTGATTTACGAAGAAGCCAATCCGGGCGGCGAAGTGACTATCGGTATGGTCGGCAAGTATATTGAACTGCCGGATGCCTATAAGTCAGTTATCGAGGCGCTGAAGCACGGTGGTCTGAAGAATCGCGTCTCCGTCAACATCAAGCTGATTGATTCGCAGGATGTTGAAACGCGCGGCGTTGAAATTCTCAAAGATCTGGATGCGATTCTCATCCCTGGCGGCTTCGGCTACCGTGGTGTTGAAGGCAAGATCGCCACTGCACGCTATGCGCGTGAAAACAATATTCCATACCTCGGCATCTGCCTGGGTATGCAGGTTGCGCTGATTGAATTTGCGCGCAACGTAGCGGGAATGGAAAACGCGAACTCTACGGAATTTGTGCCAGACTGTAAGTACCCTGTCGTGGCGCTGATTACGGAATGGCGCGACGAAGACGGTAACGTCGAAGTCCGTACCGAGAAGAGCGATCTGGGTGGCACCATGCGTCTTGGCGCACAGGCCTGCCAGCTGTCAGACAATAGCGTGGTTCGCAAGCTGTACGGCGAGCCGGTGATTACCGAGCGCCATCGTCACCGCTATGAAGTCAACAACATGTTGTTGAAACAAATTGAAGCTGCAGGTCTGCGTGTTGCAGGCCGTTCCGGGGATGATCAGTTAGTCGAGATCATCGAAGTGCCAAACCATCCGTGGTTTGTGGCCTGCCAATTCCACCCGGAATTTACTTCAACGCCGCGTGACGGGCATCCGCTGTTTGCAGGCTTCGTGAAAGCCGCCAGCGAGTACCAGAAGCGTCAGGCGAAGTAAAAAAAGTTAGAACGGCAACGCGTACCCCTGGTACGCGTTGTTTGTCTGGAGTTTTAGTTTAACTTGTACTGAGGAAAATCTAATGTCCAAAATCGTTAAAGTCATCGGTCGTGAAATCATCGACTCCCGTGGTAACCCGACCGTTGAAGCCGAAGTTCATCTGGAAGGTGGTTTCGTCGGTATGGCTGCTGCTCCATCAGGCGCATCTACAGGTTCCCGCGAAGCGCTGGAACTGCGTGATGGCGACAAATCCCGTTTCATGGGCAAAGGCGTACTGAAAGCGGTTGGCGCTGTTAACGGTCCTATTGCTCAGGCTATCGTTGGCAAAGATGCCAAAGATCAGGCTGGCATCGATAAGATCATGATCGATCTGGACGGTACTGAAAACAAATCTAACTTCGGTGCGAACGCAATCCTGGCAGTTTCCCTGGCGAACGCCAAAGCAGCAGCTGCTGCTAAAGGTATGCCACTGTTCGAGCACATCGCTGAACTGAACGGCACCCCAGGCAAATACTCCATGCCTGTACCAATGATGAACATCATCAACGGTGGTGAGCACGCAGACAACAACGTTGATATTCAGGAATTCATGATTCAGCCTGTTGGCGCGAAATCCCTGAAAGAAGCGGTGCGTATGGGTTCTGAAGTGTTCCACAACCTGGCTAAAGTTCTGAAAGCTAAAGGTATGAACACTGCTGTTGGTGACGAAGGTGGCTACGCGCCAAACCTGGGTTCTAACGCAGAAGCGCTGGCTGTTATCGCTGAAGCGGTTAAAGCAGCAGGCTACGAGCTGGGCAAAGACATCACCCTGGCGATGGACTGTGCAGCATCTGAATTCTACAAAGACGGTAAATACGTTCTGGCTGGCGAAGGCAACAAAGCATTCACCTCCGAAGAGTTCACCCACTTCCTGGAAGACCTGACCAAACAGTACCCAATCGTTTCTATCGAAGACGGTCTGGACGAGTCTGACTGGGATGGTTTCGCATACCAGACCAAAGTACTGGGCGACAAAATCCAGCTGGTTGGTGACGATCTGTTCGTAACCAACACCAAGATCCTGAAAGAAGGCATCGAGAAAGGCATCGTTAACTCCATCCTGATCAAATTCAACCAGATCGGTTCTCTGACCGAAACGCTGGCTGCGATCAAAATGGCGAAAGACGCTGGCTACACCGCTGTTATCTCTCACCGTTCTGGCGAAACTGAAGACGCTACCATCGCTGACCTGGCTGTGGGTACCGCTGCTGGCCAGATCAAAACCGGTTCTATGAGCCGTTCTGACCGTGTTGCTAAATACAACCAGCTGATTCGTATCGAAGAAGCGCTGGGCGAAAAAGCACCTTACAACGGTCGTAAAGAGATCAAAGGCCAGGCATAAGCCTGAACTTTCGTTCTTATGAAAAAACCCGCTTCGGCGGGTTTTTTGTTTTCTATAGCAGAAGCGGCAGCGTGGCGCTGGCCGTTTGCTGGCTTACGTCACCGTAATGGCTGTCTACTGCAATAAGGGAAGTGGTAAGCAGTTCAACCAGCAGCATCACGCCAACCTTGGCATTGAGCGCACCCGCGCTCAGCGGTCCCTCGGGCTTGGCTGCAACCAGCTGTAAATCGCTCAGGGAGGCCAGCGGGCTGCGGGGTGTATTGCTGAGCGCCAGTACCTTAACGCCACGCTTGCGGGCGAGTTTCACCACGTGAAGCAGATCCCGTGTAGAGCCAGAACTTGAGATGGCCACCACCAGCGTCTCTTTCGAGAGCGTCGTCGCATTCATGGCGGCGCGATGCATATCGCTAAACAGCTGTGCAGGTTTGCCGAGTCGCAGCAGCTTGTAATGCAAATACTCCCCCAGAATCGCGCTGGCCGCCACCCCGTAAATTTGCACTGATTGCGCCTGATGCAGGGCCAGTGTCGCCTGTTCAAGCTGGGCCCGGTCGAGGAGTTTTGCGGTATCTTGCAGCGCCTGGACAGACTCATCCACCACGTTATCTATCGCATCTCCTGCCTGACGCTCTGGCAAACCCTGCTGAATATCCAGCGCAAGCGCCATTTTAAATTCGTTATATCCCTTACAGCCCAGCGTGCGGCAAAGGCGTGTGACGCTGGCCTCGCTGGTGCCGCTTTCACGCGCCAGCTCGGTGATCGTCAGGTAGAGCACCCTGGCAGGATCGTTGAGAACAAACTCCCCCAGTTTTTGTTGCGTTGGGCTGTACCCGGAAGCCTCCTGGCGTAGCTTCAGCAGCAGGTTTTCATGGTCCGACATGCTAGATCCTTAATGCGTTTCTCTGCCAACTAGTGTGGCGGAAAGCGGGGGAGAGATGCCAGTCATTTCGAAAAAGTATGATCGGCGTCCTGGTTTTTGGTGGTAATTTTCACAATTAAAATTATATGTGGTAAAAATTTTCATCAACAACCAGGGGGATAAAAAAATGATGCAAATGTTCAGCGGAGCGTCTTCCGGCGGATGGTTTGAAAAAGCGCAGCGCTTTGGCAAATCCTTTATGTTACCCATCGCCATACTGCCCGCAGCAGGTCTGTTGCTGGGGATCGGCGGGGCGCTATCGAATCCGAATACGCTAACCGCGTATCCATTTTTAGACGTTGGCTGGCTACAGGCCATCTTTACCATCATGAGCAGTGCAGGCTCGATTGTGTTCGCAAACCTGTCGGTACTGTTTGCTGTTGGGGTCGCCGTTGGGCTGGCAAAAAATGATAAAGGTACGGCAGGGCTGGCGGCATTACTCGCTTATCTGGTGATGAATGCCACTATCAATGCACTGCTGATCCTGACCGGAAAACTGGCGCATGAGAACCCGGGCGCCGTAGGGCAGGGCATGACGCTGGGTATTCAGACGCTTGAAACGGGCGTGTTTGGTGGGGTCGTTATTGGGCTTGTGACCTGCGCACTGCATCATCGGTTTAATAAAATCGCGCTTCCGCAATTTCTGGGCTTTTTTGGCGGCTCACGCTTCGTTCCCATTATCAGCTCGCTGGCGGCGATACTCGTCGGCGCGCTGATGACCGTGGTCTGGCCGCATTTTCAGAAGCTGATCTTTGGCCTTGGCGGTCTGGTGGATGCCACCGGCTATCTGGGGACATTGCTGTACGGCTTCATCCTGCGCATGCTTGGCCCGTTTGGCCTGCACCACATCTTTTATCTGCCGTTCTGGACCACCGCGCTTGGCGGCAGTGAAATTGTTAACGGTCACCTGGTTGAGGGCACGCAGCGGATCTTCTTTGCCCAGCTCGCGGACCCGAACACCCAGCACTTCTATGAGGGCACGTCGCGCTTCATGTCCGGGCGCTTTATTACGATGATGTTTGGCCTGCTGGGCGCCTGCCTGGCGATGTACCACACGGCTAAACCCGAGAACAAGAAGCGCGTAGCCGGGCTGCTGCTGTCAGCGGCGTTAACCTCTTTCCTGACGGGCATTACCGAGCCCATCGAGTTCTCATTCCTGTTTATTGCGCCGGTGCTGTACGTCATTCATGCGCTGTTTGACGGGCTGGCGTTTATGCTCGCGCACATGCTGCATATCACCATCGGGCAAACTTTCTCCGGCGGGTTTATAGATTTCGTGCTGTTCGGCATTTTGCAGGGTGAAGCGAAAACTAACTGGATGTTCGTCCCGCTGGTAGGCGTACCGTGGTTCTTCCTTTACTACTGTACTTTCCGCTATCTGATTAAACGTTTTGATTTTGCCACGCCGGGCCGTGAAAAGGAGGCGTTGGCTGACGAGGCTACCCTGCCGCAAAGCGAGCGTGCCGCGGCGGTGATCGCCGGATTGGGTGGAAGAGACAATCTGGATGACGTTGACTGCTGCGCCACGCGTCTTCGCGTCACGGTGAAAGACGGTAGCAAAGTTAATGAAGCAGCACTGAAAGCGACCGGCGCGCGCGGCGTTATCGTCCGCGGCAACGGTGTCCAGGTCATCTATGGCCCGCACGTCACCCTTATCAAAAACGAAGTGGAAGAGATCTTATCGTAATGAAAACTGTACTGGATAACCTGAAAGGAAAACTGGTCGTCTCCTGCCAGGCGCTGGAAAATGAACCGCTGCACAGCCCGTTTATTATGTCGCGAATGGCGCTGGCGGCAGCCCAGGGCGGTGCCGCTGCGATCCGCGCCAATAGCGTGGTGGATATCAAGGCTATCAAAGGGCTGGTCTCACTGCCGGTCATCGGCATCATCAAACGGGACTATCCGGATAGCGAGGTGTTTATCACCGCGACGCTCAAAGAAGTGGATGAGCTGATGGCGGTCGCCCCGGACATCGTTGCGCTGGATGCGACCGCCCGGAAACGGCCCGGTGGCGTATCGCTAGGCATGCTGATCGCGCAGATCCGCACCCGTTACCCTTCGCTGCTGCTGATGGCGGATATTGCCACCGTGCAGGAGGCCGTGACCGCGCAGGCGCTGGGGTTTGATTGTGTCGGAACCACCCTTTACGGTTATACGGCAGAGACCGCGGGCCATTCGCTACCGGAAAATGACTGCGCGTTTTTGAAAGAGGTGCTGTCTGCCGTCACGATCCCCGTGATTGCCGAAGGTAACGTGGATACCCCCGATCGCGCGGCCAGGTGTCTGGAGTTGGGTGCGCATACGGTTGTCGTCGGCGGGGCGATCACCCGACCGCAGCAAATTACGGAACGGTTTATGGCGGCAATTGGCGCGCAAAGCACCGATGGAGCATGATCATCTGACGGGGATCTGCGATACTTATCGTTTATTCCCTTAACAGAGTTGACTATGCAGTACCCGATTAACGAGATGTTCCAGACCCTGCAAGGCGAGGGTTACTTTACCGGCGTTCCCGCTATCTTTATTCGTTTACAGGGATGCCCGGTTGGCTGCGCCTGGTGTGATACCAAACATACGTGGGATAAGCTCGCAGATCGGGAAGTGTCGCTGTTCAGCATTCTGGCTAAAACCAAAGAGAGCGATAAATGGGGCGCGGGCAGCGCGGAAGATCTGCTTGCCATTATTGGTCGTCAGGGCTGGACGGCGCGGCATGTGGTGATCACCGGCGGGGAACCCTGCATTCACGATCTGATGCCCCTCACCGAACTGCTCGAGAAGAACGGCTATAGCTGTCAGATCGAAACCAGCGGTACCCATGAAGTGCGCTGCTCCCATTCAACGTGGGTAACGGTTTCACCGAAAGTGAATATGCGTGGCGGTTATGACGTGTTGTCGCAGGCGCTTGAGCGTGCGGATGAGATCAAACATCCGGTGGGGCGCGTGCGTGACATCGAAGCGCTGGACGAACTGCTGGCGACGCTGACGGACGAAAAGCAGCGCGTGATCGCGCTACAGCCTATCAGCCAGAAAGACGATGCAACCCGTCTGTGCATTGAAACCTGTATCGCCCGCAACTGGCGCCTGTCGATGCAGACGCACAAATATCTGAACATTGCCTGATACTTGTGTGGCCCCGCTTAACGCGGGGCTTTTGTTGTTGGCAGTAAAGCCCAGGTCACGACTGCCGACCCAAGGCAAATCGCACTGTTGAACAGCAAGGCATACTGCGCGGCACTGGCCGTTCCCATCGGCAGCCATAGGGCGTATAGCGATGCGGTGACCGCGATCCCCATTGCGCCGCCCAGGGAACTGCCCATCTTATAGATCCCTGAAGCCACCCCCACTTTGTTTTCAGGGGCATTCATTACCGCCGTGTCCGTTGAGGGCGTGGCGTAACATCCGAGCCCCAGCCCGAATAAAATATTGCTCAGAAAGACGGTGACAATGTAGACCTCTTTGCTTAAGAAGGTGCATGAAATCAGCGTAATACCTGTTGCGGTCAGCAGCGGGCCGGTCATCATCGGCAGCCTGGCGCCATAGCGCTGAAGCAGTTTTTCACCCACCCGGATCATCGCCAGTACGGTAACCAGATACCCCAGCGTCATCATACCGGTCTGTAGCGGTGACAGATGATGGCCTTGCTGCAACCAGATGCTGGCGATCATCATGGTGCCAATGCAGCCGTTGAGCAGGAAATTTGAGAATACCGAGGCGCTATAGGCACGGTTTTTAAACAGGGCGAAATCGATCAATGCCGCATCGCCCTTCCGCCGCCCGGTAACGACAAAGCACATCAGTGCAATCACGGCTCCACACAGTACAAGAAGCGATAAACTGCTGCTCCAGCCCCAGCTGTGTCCTTTGCTGATAAACAGATTGAACAGCACCAGCATAAGGACAAAACTCACCAGGCCGCTGATATCCAGCTTGTGTCGACACGCATCAGGGCTGCGGCTTTCCGGCGTGGCGCGGATAAGCAATAGCGCGACCAGAGCCACCACTATCGACAAAATAAAAATCCAGCGCCAGCCCAGCGTGGTGGCGATGGCGCCTCCCACAAACGAGCTCAGGCCACTCCCGCCCCATGAACCAATAACCCAGAAGCTGATTGCGCGCTGGCGTGCTTTCCCTTCATACCAGGTCTTAATCAGCGCCAGCGTGGCGGGCATGATGCAGGCCGCGGATAGCCCCTGTATCGCTCTTCCCAACAGAAACAGGACGGGCTCCCATGAAATGAACAGCAGACCGCTTCCGATCATGCTCAAAATCAGGCCTGTCATGGTCAGGCGCATGCGCCCAAACTTATCGGCAAACCCACCGCAGGCTACGACAAAACAGCCGCTAAACAACGCGCTCAGGCTGACGGCCAGCGTAAGGGTTTCGAGGGCAATGTCGAGGCTATTCTGCATGGCCGGAACCACGTTGATAACCGACTGGGCAAACAGCCAGAAGGTCAGAACGCTCATGACGATACCCGCCAGCAGCCGATCGTTACCGGCGTAGGCGGATGCGTCTGTCAGGGAAACGGTACTCATAATGCAGCCCTCCCGGGAAGGTGCGAATCAGCGCAGATAGTGTTCGGTCAGTGCGGCCCACAGCGCCGCGCCGGTGAGGAGAATAGTGTCGTTAAAGTCGTAGCCCGGGTTATGCACCATGCAGCGGTCAGGCTCATCGCCAGCGCCAAGGGTGAAATAACAGCCATTGGGATTTTTCTCGAGCATGAACGCAAAGTCCTCGCTGCCCATAAACGCATTCACCTCCGCGACGGAATCCTGACCGAACAGATCGGTGGCGACGTTGCGCACCATCTCATTGGCTTGCGGATTGTTTTTCAGTACCGGGCTGCCATTAATGTGTCGAATGGTAGCCGTGGCATTGAAACTTTCCGCCTGCGCAACGGCGATATCATGGATGCGCTGTAGCACGGTTTGCCGCACGCTTTCATCCAGCGTGCGCACGGTAAGTTTCATCAATACTTTGTCGTTGATGATGTTGGGGGCATGTCCAGCCTGAATGCTGCCTACGGTAACGACGGCAGGCTGAAAAGGGGTGATATTGCGCGAAACAATGGACTGCAAAGCGATAGTGATATGACAGGCAACCAGGGTGGCATCTACGGTATGTTCTGGCACCGCACCGTGACCCCCCACGCCGTTAACCTCAATATGAAGGGTGTCAGAAGAGGCCATCATGGCGCCATCGCGCAGACCAATTTTTCCGACGGGCTGTGACGGCATATTGTGCAGACCAAAAATGTGGTCGCAGGGGAACAGGTCAAACAAACCGTCCTCTACCATAACGCGTCCGCCATACAGAAGTTCTTCCGCAGGCTGAAAAATAAGGTGCAGCGTGCCGTTAAAATTGCGGGTGCGTGCCAGGTACTCCGCTGCATACAGGAGCGTTGTGGTGTGGCCGTCATGACCGCAGCCGTGGAATTTACCCTCAACGGTACTGCTCCAGGCCTTGCCGTTGTTTTCCTGCATAGGCAGCGCATCCATATCGGCGCGCAGACCCAGGCGTTTAGGCCCGTTACCCACCTTCAGCGTGCCGACCACACCGGTTTTCGCCAGGCCGCGATGAACCTCATATCCCCATTCCTCAAGCAACGCCGCAACGCGATCGCTCGTATTGTGCTCCTCAAAACCAATTTCAGGATGCTGATGAAAATAGCGACGTAATTCAGTGAACTGGGCCTCTTTGCCGCGCAGAGCTTCGATAATTGGATGTGTCATTTTTGTTATCCTTTTTATGCCAAACGGTGATAATTTCGAGTCTATGACGATCGCACTGCCAGAAAATGCATTTTTTTGTTGTAAAGCGACGGTTTTGTTTTGATTGTTTTTCATACAATTCCGTTATGACAAAAAAGAGCCGGTCATTATTTGTCTTTGATGAGGGGAAAGATGAATCAGCGGGGAGATGAATTTTGGGTGGAGATCCAGGACATTCGCCACTGCGTGGAGGATGAAGGCGATACGCTAACGTTGCTCTGGGTGCTGGAAGGGCGGGCTGAGCTGAATACCGATGTGGGACGTGACATCCTGGAGGCCAATACCCTTGCCATCATCAACCGTCATCGGCGCTGGCAGTTCACGAGCGAAACGGCAAATATCACCCTGCGCGTGTCCCTTTCCGGGCGCTGGGTGGTCCAGCTCTGCAATGATTTTTTTGTCCATGATTACGCTATACCGGCAGAAGCCGGAGGCGTCTGGCCCCAATGCGATGCGCTTCGCGATCTGCTGCGCCAGCTTCTTGTGGTCACCCTCATCAACGACCCACACCGCTACCGGCTGGAGGCGTACCGCTGGCTGAGCGAGATATTGCTGTTGCTGACCAGCCGCTTTCAGCAGCCCGCCCGGTTTTTGTCCCGTGAACTTTCCCCAGCGCACAGCAAACGCATTGCCCGGGTGATAGAGCGGATCAATGCCAGTTATTCTCGCCGTATTACGCTTGCGGAAATCGCCGCGAGTGAATATGTCTCTGAAGCCTGGCTCTCTCGTCTCTTTAGAAAGGAAGTGGGGATCAGTTTCATGCAGTACATCACTACCCTGCGGCTGGAAAAGGCGGCTGACGCGCTCCGTCTGACGAACCGACCGCTGCATCAGATTGCGCTTGAGCAGGGTTTCGCCAGCACGCGTATGATGACCGATCGGTTTCGGCGTGTTCACAATATGTCCCCGGGTGAGTTTCGTAAGTCCCGACGCCAGCACCCGGAGGCCACACGTGTTCGTACGGACAGGTGTGAGCAGCGCTATCCGGTGGCCATGGATAAGCTGTTTAGCCTGCTCAATGAACCGGTGGCGCGCGGCTGGGGAGCCTCCCCGCTTATCGATCGACCGCAGCAGGAGCAGACACTGGATCTTGAGCAGCTTAATCCTCTCTCCACCTCGCTGCGCCGTATGCGGGTGGTCATTACCCTGCGTGAGCTCGACGATTTGCTGCGTGAGGACATTCGTCAGAATCTTGAAGCGATAAATGAGGCCATTCCCATAGAGGGAATTGATATCGCCGAACCTTTTCTCAGCAGCCGTCTGTTTGCCACCGGGTGGGATGACCCCCAGATGGCGGGCTACGCCTGCTGGTACAATCTGCATCAGCTCTTCACCTGGCTGGCAAAAAAGCAATGGACGGTGCTGCTGCACACCGGCGTAACGACCCGTCGCGATCTACTTGCCCGTTTTTTACAACGGTCGGTCAATCATTTTTCGCCCGAGATCACCGCGGGCTGGCACTTTGTCATGCACTGGTCAACACAGGCGAGTGAGGAGACCCGGGAGCAGGTCTGGCTGGCGCAACAAAACGTCATACGCAACTATCTGCCACAGGCAAAGTTTGGTTTATGGCATCGATTTTCACCCGACAGCGCGGGCGTGAGCGACAATACCCTGTTCAGCTCAGCCATCCTGATGCAGGCCGATTTTCTTGCCTGTTCAGCCGATGCCAATGAACTTCTCGATCCTGCGCAGCGGGAGCCAGCCCAACTCTCTTCTACAGAAAATTATCCGGTACAGAAGATCCGCCAGATTATCGCCGCCCTTCGTCTGCGCAAATGTTCGCTTCCCGTCTGGCTTCTCTCCTGGAATACCCTCACCGGGAACACGCGGGCGACAAACGGCTGGTTTTTTCGTGGGGCGCTGCTGATGCAAAGCCTGCTCGGGCTATCGGAGCAGGTCTGGCTAGGGGGATTCTGGCTCAATTCGGGCCTTCAGGGTGAAGCTCGTGCGAACAATACCATCGATACGTCAAGCCTTGCGCTACAGTACAACCATGGTCTCCCACGGCCGGTTTATTGGGTACTCTGGCTCTGGCAACGCCTGCGGGGCGAGGTGCTGGTAAACGACGGGCGTGTTCTGCTCATGCGCCATCACAATGGTTACCAGTTGCTGCTGCGTAATGTGGTGGTTTTTAATCCGCTCCTTTCCAGTGAAGAAGCATTCATCCAGCGTTTTCACCAGCAGTATCATTTACACCTGAAGGGAATGCGCGGTATTTGGCGAATTAAACGCCATCTTTTCGATCAGCATAACGGCGCGCTCTATCCGTTGCTTGAAGGGGTAGGCAGCGAAAGCGGCCCTGACGAAGAGATGTGGCGCTGGATAGCGCACAAAGCGCGTCCAACGCTTTCCCTATACGATGAACGCATTGATGACGGCTGGCAACTGACAGAATCACTGGAGAGTAATGCGCTGGTGCTCTATGAGTTTACGCCGCTCGTGCCTCTTGAGGCCGAAACGGAGGAGATTCACTCCCCGCGGTAGACGCAGCCTGCCGTGCAGGTCTCTTTGATCATCACCGCGCTCAGCAGCGGCACAAGCGGTTTCATCTGATCCCAAATCCATTTCGCCAGCACTTCGCTGGTCGGGTTTTCAAGGCCCGGGATATCATTCAGATAGTAGTGATCGAGACGATCGTAGGTCGGCTTAAACGCGGCCTTCAGTTCGGCAAAGTCCATGATCCAGCCCGTATGGGGATCGACTTCACCGGTGATTTCAAGACGCACCATAAACGAGTGTCCATGCAGGCGGCCACATTTGTGCCCGGCAGGAACGTGTGGAAGGTGGTGTGCGGCTTCGAAGGTGAAATCTTTAAACAGTGTGGTGGACATCATAGCTCTCAGGAATGCGGAAAAAACCGCCGCATAGTACCGGAAAGCACAATTTTTATCATTAACTAAAACGGCTCTGAACGGTCACCGCCTCGTATTCATGGTGTTTATCGACTTTTGTTGTTTTATTTCATATAGTTATTTAATCGCTTTTATCGTTAAGAACGATAACTAAAACAGGTTAGTCCATTTGGTTATTTATTATTTCCATCCCTTCTTTAATTGTTATTATCCCCGCCGTTAACCTTATCTTCAGTTTGGATTTATTCGCTTAAAGTCCGCTTTGCTACTGGAACATAACGACGCATGACAACACAGGCCCCACCTTCAAATTTGCTTCCCCTTAACCCGGAGCAACTGGCGCGCCTCCAGGCCGCGACTTCCGATTTTTCACCCACCCAGCTTGCCTGGGTCTCCGGCTATTTCTGGGGAATGCTGAACCAGCAGCCGGGTGCTGTGGCAGGCGTACCGCCAACGGCCGTTGAAATTCCTGCCATCACGCTTATCTCCGCTTCGCAAACGGGTAATGCCCGTCGTGTGGCCGAAGCGCTGCGTGATGACCTGCTCGCCGCGAAGCTGAACGTTAACCTGGTCAACGCCGGGGATTATAAATTCAAACAGATCGCGTCAGAAAAACTGCTGGTGGTGGTGGCGTCAACGCAGGGGGAAGGTGAGCCTGCTGAAGAAGCCGTCGCGCTGCATAAGTTCCTGTTCTCGAAAAAAGCGCCAAAGCTCGAGGGCACCGCCTTTGCCGTCTTCGGCCTCGGTGATACGTCCTATGAATTTTTCTGCCAGTCCGGTAAAGATTTCGACAGCAAGCTGGCGGAGCTGGGCGCAGAGCGCCTGCTGGATCGCGTAGACGCTGACGTGGAATACCAGGCTGCTGCTGCCGAATGGCGGGCGCGCATCGTTGAGGTGCTGAAGGCCCGCGTCCCGAAAGAGACGCCAGCGCAGGCCGCCGTTACCGTAGCCGGCACCGTTAACGAAATCCACACCAGCCCTTACACGAAAGAGGCGCCGCTGACGGCGAGCCTGTCGGTAAACCAGAAAATCACCGGCCGTGATTCAGAAAAAGACGTGCGCCATATCGAAATCGATCTCGGTGACTCTGGCCTGCGTTACCAGCCTGGCGATGCGCTGGGCGTCTGGTATCAGAACGATCCGGCGCTGGTGAAAGAGCTGGTCGAGCTGCTGTGGTTGAAAGGCGATGAACCGGTTACCGTGGACGGCAAAACGCTCTCGATCTCCGAGGCGCTCCAGTCGCATTTCGAACTGACGGTGAACACCGCCAACATCGTTGAAAACTACGCCACCTTAACCCGCAGCGAATCGCTCCTTCCGCTGGTCGGGGATAAGGCGAAGTTACAGCAATACGCGGCGACAACGCCGATTGTCGATATGGTGCGTTTCTCTCCGGCACAGCTGGATGCTGACGCGCTGGTCGGCCTGCTGCGTCCGCTGACCCCGCGCCTGTACTCCATCGCCTCCTCGCAGGCGGAAGTGGAAAACGAAGTCCACATCACCGTTGGCGTGGTGCGTTACGACATCGAAGGCCGCGCGCGCGCGGGTGGGGCGTCAGGCTTCCTGGCAGACCGCGTGGAAGAAGAGGGTGAAGTTCGCGTCTTTATCGAGCACAACGACAACTTCCGCCTGCCGGCGAACCCCGAAACGCCGGTGATTATGATTGGCCCGGGCACCGGTATTGCGCCATTCCGCGCCTTTATGCAGCAGCGTGCAGCAGACGACGCGCCGGGTAAAAACTGGCTGTTCTTCGGCAACCCGCACTTTACTGAAGATTTCCTCTACCAGGTTGAGTGGCAGCGCTACGTCAAAGAGGGCGTGCTGACCCGCATCGATCTGGCCTGGTCCCGCGATCAGAAAGAAAAAGTATACGTACAAGACAAACTGCGCGATCAGGGCGCAGAGCTGTGGCGCTGGATCAATGACGGCGCCCACATTTATGTCTGCGGCGACGCCAATCGCATGGCGAAAGACGTTGAGCAGGCACTGCTGGAAGTGATTGCCGAATTCGGCGGTATGGATGCCGAAACGGCGGATGAATTTTTAAGTGAGCTGCGCGTAGAGCGCCGTTATCAGCGAGATGTCTACTAATGAGCGAAAAACATCCTGGCCCACTGGTGGTCGAAGGCAAACTGACTGATGCCGAGCGCATGAAGGTAGAGAGCAACTACCTGCGCGGTACCATTGCCGAAGATTTAAATGACGGCCTGACCGGCGGTTTCAAAGGCGACAACTTCCTGCTGATCCGTTTCCACGGTATGTACCAACAGGACGACCGCGATATCCGCGCCGAGCGTGCCGAACAGAAGCTGGAGCCGCGTCACGCGATGCTGCTGCGCTGTCGTCTGCCGGGCGGGGTAATCACTACGAAACAGTGGCAGGCGATCGACAAGTTTGCCGGTGAAAACACAATCTACGGCAGCATTCGTCTGACCAACCGTCAGACCTTCCAGTTCCACGGCATTCTGAAGAAGAACGTCAAGCCGGTGCACCAGATGCTGCACTCCGTGGGTCTGGACGCGCTGGCGACTGCCAACGACATGAACCGTAACGTGCTCTGCACCTCGAACCCGTACGAATCTGAGCTGCACGCCGAAGCGTACGAGTGGGCGAAAAAAATCTCCGAACATCTGCTGCCACGTACCCGCGCCTATGCGGAGATCTGGCTCGATCAGGAGAAAGTCGCCACCACCGATGAAGAGCCGATCCTCGGCCAGACCTACCTGCCGCGTAAGTTTAAAACCACGGTGGTGATCCCGCCGCAGAACGATATCGACCTGCACGCCAACGACATGAACTTCGTGGCGATTGCCGAAAACGGCAAGCTGGTCGGCTTTAACCTGCTGGTGGGCGGCGGTTTGTCCATCGAGCACGGTAATAAGAAAACCTACGCCCGCACCGCGAGCGAGTTCGGCTTCCTGCCGCTGGAGCACACGCTGGCCGTGGCAGAGGCGGTGGTCACGACCCAGCGCGACTGGGGTAACCGTACCGATCGTAAAAACGCGAAAACCAAATATACCCTTGAGCGCGTAGGCGTCGAGACGTTCAAAGAAGAAGTGGAGCGTCGCGCGGGCATCAAGTTTGAGCCGATCCGCCCTTACGAATTCACCGGTCGCGGCGATCGCATCGGCTGGGTGAAAGGCATCGACAATAACTGGCACCTGACGCTGTTTATCGAAAACGGCCGTATTCTTGATTATCCGGGCCGTCCGCTGAAAACCGGCCTGCTGGAAATCGCAAAGATCCACAAAGGCGAGTTCCGTATTACCGCCAACCAGAACCTGATCGTCGCCAGCGTGCCGGAAAGCGATAAGGCGAGAATTGAAGAGCTGGCCCGCGAGCACGGGTTGATGAATGCGGTGAGCGCGCAGCGTGAAAACTCAATGGCCTGCGTGTCGTTCCCGACCTGTCCGCTGGCGATGGCCGAAGCCGAGCGATTCCTGCCGTCCTTCACTGATAAAGTGGAGGCGATTCTGGAAAAACACGGTATTCCGGACGAGCATATTGTTATGCGCGTGACGGGCTGTCCGAACGGCTGCGGCCGCGCGATGCTGGCCGAAATCGGTCTGGTAGGGAAAGCGCCGGGTCGCTATAACCTGCACCTGGGCGGTAACCGTATCGGGACACGTATTCCGCGTATGTTCCGCGAGAACATCACCGAGCCGGAAATTCTCGATTCCCTCGACGTGCTTATCGGACGCTGGACGAAAGAGCGCGAAGCGGGTGAAGGCTTCGGCGACTTTACGGTACGTGCGGGCATCATTCGCCCGGTGCTCGATCCCGCAAGGGATTTCTGGGAGTAATCCATCCTTTGCCCGGTGGCGCTTCGCTTACCGGGCCTACGGGTTTTGTAGGCCGGGCAAACGCAGTGCCGCCCGGCGAAACAGGCAAACGAGGTTCTTATGTCCGTACTCGATCTAAACGCCCTTAATGACCTGCCAAAAGTTGAACGCATTCTGGCCCTGGCAGAAACTAACGCCCAACTGGAAAAGCTCGACGCCGAAGGGCGCGTGGCGTGGGCGCTGGAAAACCTGCCGGGAGACTATGTGCTTTCGTCGAGCTTTGGCATTCAGGCGGCGGTCAGTCTGCATCTGGTGAATCAGATCCGTCCGGACATTCCGGTGATCCTCACCGATACCGGCTATCTGTTCCCGGAGACCTATCAGTTTATTGACGAGCTGACGGACAAGCTCAAGCTGAACCTGAAGGTTTATCGCGCAACCGAAAGCGCGGCCTGGCAGGAGGCGCGTTACGGCAAGCTGTGGGAGCAGGGCGTTGAGGGCATCGAGAAATACAATGAGATCAACAAGGTCGAGCCGATGAACCGCGCGCTGAAAGAACTTCATGCGCAGACGTGGTTTGCTGGGCTCCGCCGCGAGCAGTCCGGGAGCCGGGCAACGCTGCCGGTGCTGGCGGTGCAGCGTGGCGTGTTCAAAGTGCTGCCGATCATCGACTGGGATAACCGCACGGTGTACCAGTATCTGCAAAAGCACGGGCTGAAGTACCATCCGCTGTGGGATCAGGGCTACCTGTCGGTAGGCGACACCCATACCACGCGTAAATGGGAACCGGGAATGGCGGAAGAAGAGACGCGATTCTTTGGGCTGAAGCGCGAGTGCGGGCTGCACGAAGGGTAATGTTTTTTCGCCCGGTGGCGGCTACGCCTTACCGGGCCTACGTTTCGTGCCGTTGTAGGCCCGGTAAGCGCAGCGCCACCGGGCTTAATTGCATCAGGCTTTCCCCGCTTTCGCCAGCTCCTTCACCAGCGGCAGCATCACTTTCACGACATCCCGGCTGCGGTGCTCAATCCGCTGCGGCAGCGTTTTATCAATGTGCTGCTGATTATCCAGCCGCACGTCATGCCAGCTGGTCCCGTTTGGGAACGCCTTCGATTTAGCGCGCTGCTGATAGCCATCTTTTTTGCCCAGCGCCCAGTTAGTCGCCTCGACGTACAGCACCGGAATGCCCGCCTTATCAAACACTTCACCGTCATTACAGCAGCCCGTGCCTTTGGGATAATCGGGGTTACCGCCCGGATTTGTCGCGGCATAGACGCCATGCGTGCGGGCAAGCGCCAGCGCGCGGTCGCGGGTGAGTTTACGTACGCTGCTCGGCGTGCTCTGTCCGCTATTAAAATAGAGCTTATCTCCCACGATCAGATTATCGAGGTTAATCACCAGCAACGTATTTTTCTTCTCCTCAGCGGTCATGCGCTTAAGGAGATTCTCAGCGCCGAGTTTTCCTTCTTCTTCACCGCTGGTCGCAACAAAGCGAATGCTGTATTTCGTCGGAATATTCTTCAGGCGTTCGGCCAGCTCAAGCATGACGCCCAGCCCCGCCGCATTGTCATCCAGTCCCTGAAGCGTCAGGCCGCCGAGGTTATTATCGACATCGGCGTCGCTCATCGGCGTGTAGGTATCAAGGTGCGCCATAATAATAATCTGCTCAGCCGCCTTTCCTTCGTGCGCCGCAATGACCGTGCTGCCGGTTACGTTATGCCAGTTCTGCGTTTTATTGCGTGAGGTATAGATGTAGCGGCTGTGGAAAGCGCGAATGTCGCTCTCATAGCCCATATCCGCAAATTGCTGACGAATATAGTCTGCCGAGAGCATTTCGGCTGGGGTTCCGGTCATGCGGCCCGGAAAGACCGTCGCAATATGCCGCGCCTGCATACTGGCTATTTCACCGTAAGATTGATTTTTTGCCTGAGCCGGAAGGATAAAGCAAACGCCGAGCGCCAGGGCAACGAATCGGTGGCGCATTGCGGAAAACATAGTGAGTCCTTAAAAACAGAGCAAAATTTTAACCCGCATAGTATGAAACTGTGATCGGGTAGACACAATTTGAATTGCGCTTAAATGCCCGAAATTTCGCGTGTTAAGCACTTTTTGATATTTGCTTTTCCACGGCGTTATTCCATTGAGTAACTACTCATTCCAATTCGTAATTTCATTCGATCTAAGCCGCCCCCTATAGTCCCTTTATTCCTGGTTGTTAGTGAGTTGTTGCCTGTGGACTATCTCCCCCTTTTTGCCGCCTTGAAAGACCGACCGGTATTGGTTGTCGGGACGGGTGAAATTGCCGATCGCAAAATCGCCTTCCTGCAACGCGCCGGGGCGCAGGTGCAGATCGTTGCAGAGGCGGATTTTGCAGAGTCTCAGATCGACAGCGTGGTACTGGTGATTGCGGCAACCGAAGATCGGGCGCTCAACAGCCGAATCTCCGCCGCAGCCCAGGCCCGTCACCGCCTGGTGAACGTGGTAGACGACCAGCCGTTATGTTCATTTATCTTCCCGTCGATTGTCGACCGCTCGCCGCTGCTGGTGGCGATCTCCTCCGGCGGCACCGCCCCGGTGCTGGCGCGCGTGCTGAGAGAAAAAATCGAAGCGCTGCTGCCGACCAGCCTCGGACGTATGGCGGAGAAGGCCAGCTACTGGCGCAACCATCTGAAAACGCGTCTGAGCAGCGTGACGGAACGCCGTCGCTTCTGGGAGCGTGTGTTTCGCGGCCGCTTTGCCAGCCTGATGCAGGCCGGTAACGAGACGGCGGCGCAACAAATCCTTGAAGACGAACTGGATAACCCCGGCAGTACGGGCGGGGAGATCATTCTAGTGGGCGCCGGGCCGGGCGATGCCGGGCTGCTCACGCTGCGTGGCCTCCAGGTTCTTCAGGATGCGGATGTCGTGTTCTACGACCACCTGGTCACCGACGGTATTCGCGAGCTGATCCGCCGTGACGCGGAGCAAATCTGCGTCGGCAAACGTGCCGGCGAGCACTCCGTGCCGCAGCACGACACCAATCAAATGCTGATTGCCGCCGCGAAAGCGGGCAAAACCGTGGTGCGCCTGAAAGGGGGCGATCCGTTTATCTTCGGTCGTGGTGGCGAGGAGTTGCAGGCGGCAGCCGAAGCGGGCGTCCCGTTCCAGGTGGTTCCCGGCATTACGGCGGCGTCTGCCGTCACGGCCTACGCCGGTATTCCGCTGACCCATCGTGATTACGCCCAGAGCGTGACCTTTGTGACCGGGCATTATAAAGCCGACAGCACGCCGTTTGACTGGTCGCATCTCGCCCAGAGCCGACAAACGCTGGCGATTTATATGGGCACGATGAAAGCGGCAGACATCAGCGAACAGCTTATTCAGCACGGTCGCGATGTGACGACGCCGATAGCGGTGATCTCCCGCGGGACACGCGTCGATCAGCATGTCGCCATCGGCACTTTACAAGACCTTGCAACCCTGGCGAAAGACGCCCCGATGCCCGCCCTGATCGTGGTGGGAGAAGTGGTGCAGTTGCACAGCTCGCTCGCCTGGTTCCAACACACAACCGATACGGAAGGCTTTGGTTCTTCTGTTATAAATTTGGCTTAAGGAACGGTTATGGACCAAAAACGACTTACTCACCTGCGGCAGCTCGAAGCGGAAAGTATCCATATTATCCGCGAAGTGGCCGCCGAGTTCTCTAACCCGGTGATGATGTACTCCATCGGTAAAGATTCCAGCGTCATGCTGCACCTGGCGCGTAAAGCGTTTTATCCGGGGACGCTGCCGTTCCCGCTGCTGCATGTGGATACCGGCTGGAAATTCCGCGAGATGTACGAGTTTCGTGACCGTACCGCCAAAGCCTACGGCTGCGAGCTGCTGGTGCACAAAAACCCGGAAGGGGTGGCGATGGGCATCAACCCGTTCGTGCACGGCAGCGCCAAGCATACCGATATCATGAAAACCGAAGGGCTGAAGCAGGCGCTGAATAAATACGGTTTTGATGCGGCCTTCGGCGGCGCGCGGCGTGACGAAGAGAAATCCCGCGCCAAAGAGCGTATCTACTCTTTCCGCGACCGCTTCCACCGCTGGGACCCGAAAAACCAGCGTCCGGAGCTGTGGCACAACTACAACGGCCAGATCAACAAGGGCGAAAGCATTCGCGTCTTCCCGCTCTCCAACTGGACCGAGCTGGATATCTGGCAGTACATCTATCTGGAAAATATTGAGATCGTTCCGCTGTATCTGGCAGCAGAGCGCCCGGTCCTGGAGCGCGACGGCATGCTGATGATGATCGACGACGATCGCATTGATTTACAGCCGGGTGAAGTGATCAAAAAACAGATGGTCCGTTTCCGTACTCTCGGCTGCTGGCCGTTGACCGGCGCGGTGGAATCCAGTGCGCAGACGCTGCCGGAGATCATCGAGGAGATGCTGGTGTCGACCACCAGTGAGCGACAGGGCCGCGTGATTGACCGCGACCAGGCAGGCTCCATGGAGCTGAAGAAACGTCAGGGTTATTTCTAAGGAGCCGCCATGAATACGACTATTGCCCAACAAATTGCCGATGAAGGCGGCGTAGAAGCTTATCTGCACGCCCAGCAGTACAAAAGTCTGCTGCGTTTCCTGACCTGCGGCAGCGTTGATGACGGGAAAAGTACCCTGATTGGTCGTCTGCTGCACGACACGCGACAAATTTACGAAGATCAGCTCTCTTCCCTGCACAACGACAGTAAACGCCACGGCACCCAGGGCGAAAAACTCGACCTGGCGCTGCTGGTGGACGGCTTGCAGGCGGAGCGCGAGCAGGGCATTACCATTGATGTCGCCTATCGCTACTTCTCTACCGAAAAGCGCAAATTTATTATCGCCGACACCCCGGGGCATGAGCAGTACACCCGTAACATGGCGACCGGCGCGTCCACCTGTGACCTGGCGATCCTGCTGATGGACGCCCGTAAAGGCGTGCTGGATCAGACGCGTCGTCACAGCTTTATCTCTACGCTGCTGGGGATCAAACACCTGGTGGTGGCGGTGAACAAAATGGATCTGGTGGACTACAGCGAAGCGCGATTCGACGAGATCCGCCAGAGCTACCTGACCTTTGCTGAACAGCTGCCGGGCAACCTCGATATTCGCTTTGTGCCGCTGTCGGCGCTGGAAGGGGATAACGTCGCCTCTCAGAGCGCGAACATGCCGTGGTACAGCGGCCCGACGCTGCTGGAGGTGCTGGAAACCGTTGAAATTCAGCGCGTGGTTGAGACCCAGCCGATGCGCTTCCCGGTGCAGTACGTAAACCGTCCGAACCTCGATTTCCGCGGCTTCTCCGGCACCCTTGCGTCCGGCTCGGTCAACGTGGGCCAGCGTGTGAAGGTGCTGCCGTCCGGCGTGGAATCGACCATTGCCCGTATCGTCACCTTTGATGGCGATCTGGACGAAGCAGGGGCAGGTGAAGCGGTAACCCTGATGCTAAAAGACGAGATTGACATCAGCCGCGGCGATCTGCTGGTCGACGCGCAGGAAACGCTGGCGGCGGTGCAGGGCGCATCCGTGGACGTGGTGTGGATGGCGGAACAGCCCCTGACCGCAGGCCAGAGCTATGACATTAAAATTGCCGGCAAGAAAACCCGCGCTCGCGTGGACGGCATTCAGTTCCAGGTGGACATCAACAACCTGACCCACCGTGACGTGAGCGAGCTGCCGCTGAATGGCATCGGTCTGGTAGATCTGACCTTCGACGAGCCGCTGGTGCTGGATCCGTATCAGCAGAATCCGGTGACGGGCGGGCTGATCTTTATCGACCGCCTGACCAACGTCACCGTCGGCGCCGGGATGGTCCGTGAACCAAACACGCAGGCTACCGTGGCCTCTGAGTTCAGCGCGTTTGAACTTGAGCTGAATGCGCTGGTGCGTAAACACTTCCCGCACTGGGGCGCACGCGATTTGCTGGGAGGCAAGTAATGGCTGCCCATGATGAGAACGTCGTCTGGCATCCTCATCCGGTCACCGTCGCCCAGCGCGAACAGCTCCACGGTCACCGTGGGGTTGTGCTGTGGTTTACCGGGCTGTCTGGCTCCGGTAAATCCACGGTGGCAGGCGCGCTGGAAGAAGCGCTGCATCAGCAGGGAGTGAGCACCTACCTGCTGGACGGCGACAACGTGCGTCACGGCCTGTGCAGCGATTTAGGGTTCAGCGATGAAGACCGTAAAGAGAACATTCGCCGGGTGGGAGAAGTCGCCAGCCTGATGGCGGATGCCGGGCTGGTGGTGCTGACGGCGTTTATCTCACCGCACCGCGCCGAACGTCAGATGGTGCGTGAGCGCGTGGGCCGGAATCGCTTCATTGAAGTGTTTGTGGATACGCCGCTGGCAATCTGCGAAGCGCGCGATCCGAAAGGGCTGTATAAAAAAGCCCGCGCGGGAGAGCTGCGAAACTTCACCGGTATTGACTCGGTTTACGAAGCGCCTGAATCCCCTGAGATTCATCTGGAAGGTCAACAATTGGTAACAAATTTAGTAAGCCAATTATTAGACCTGCTCAGACGGGACGATATTATCAGATCCTGAGACGGTATCGTTCGGGAGCTGTCTTCCCGAGCGATGAGTCACGGTCACAGGATTAGCTATGCGCAACAGTGAAAACTACATGATTACCACCGGGTCGGAACCGTTAACGACCGACGACGAGACGACCTGGTCCTTCCCTGGGGCGATTGTCGGCTTTGTGTCGTGGCTACTGGCGCTGGGTATCCCGTTTTTGATCTACGGTGGAAACACCCTCTTTTTCTTCCTCTATACCTGGCCTTTCTTCCTGGCGCTGATGCCCGTTGCGGTTGTGGTGGGCGTGGCGCTGCACTCCCTTTTCAACGGCAAGCTCCTGTATAGTACGCTCATCACTATCGCCACCGTTGTGGTCATCTTTGGCCTGCTGTTTTTATGGCTGATGGGCTAACTTACGGCATAATTAAAACCCCGCAGTAGAGTCCAGCGGAAAGTTATGGGATGATGATGCCGTTTTTTCAGGGGGCAGGATGGGTAAACTAACGCTGCTGTTGCTGGCTTTGCTGGTCTGGCTGCAATATTCGCTGTGGTTCGGCAAAAACGGACTGCACGACTACAGCCGGGTGAGCGATGACGTCGCGGCACAGCAGGCGACAAACGCCAAACTTAAAGCGCGTAACGATCAACTTTTTGCTGAAATTGATGACCTCAATGGCGGCCAGGAGGCGATTGAGGAGCGCGCACGCAATGAACTTAGTATGACTAAGCCGGGCGAAACGTTTTATCGCCTGGTTCCGGATGCGTCTAAACGCAATCAGGGCTCCGCACAAAACAATCGATAATCAGGCCCAGGATTACGACATGGCAGCAACTTTTTCGGACGTCTGTGCCGTGGTGCCGGCCGCAGGTTTTGGCCGGCGTATGCAGACAGAATGTCCTAAGCAGTATCTCTCAATTGGCGATAAAACGATCCTCGAGCACGCCGTGGCGGCGCTGCTGGCGCATGCCCGGGTGAAACGCGTTGTTATTGCCATCAGCCCCGGCGATGCACGTTTTGCGCAGCTCCCGCTGGCGAATCATCCTCAGATTACCGTCGTTGACGGCGGCGCAGAGCGGGCTGACTCCGTTCTGGCGGGCATTCAGGCTGCCGGGAACGCGCAGTGGGTGCTGGTGCACGATGCCGCGCGTCCCTGTCTGCATCACGACGATCTGTCGCGTCTGCTGGCCCTGAGTGAAACCAGTAAAGTGGGCGGCATTCTGGCCGCCCCGGTGCGTGACACCATGAAGCGTGCCGAACCGGGTAAACCAGCGATTGCCCACACCGTCGAGCGCGTCGATCTATGGCACGCGCTGACGCCACAATTTTTTCCCCGCGAATTACTCCACGACTGCTTAACGCGAGCGCTTAAAGAAGGTGCGACCATTACGGACGAAGCCTCGGCGCTGGAGTATTGCGGTTTCCACCCCACGCTTGTTGAAGGGCGCGCTGATAATATAAAAGTGACGCGCCCGGAAGACTTACAGCTCGCGGAATTTTATCTTACCCGTACGACCCCTCAGGAGAAGGCATAATGCGTATTGGACACGGTTTTGATGTACACGCCTTTGGCGGCGTTGGCCCAATTATCATTGGCGGCGTGCGCATTCCTTACGAAAAAGGTCTGCTGGCGCATTCTGATGGCGACGTGGCGCTGCATGCGCTGACCGACGCGCTGCTGGGTGCCGCCGCGCTGGGCGACATTGGCAAACTGTTCCCGGACACCGATCCTGCTTTTAAAGGCGCAGACAGCCGCGAACTGCTGCGCGAAGCCTGGCGTCGTATTCAGGCCAAAGGCTACACCCTCGGCAACGTTGATGTGACGATCATTGCTCAGGCACCGAAGATGCTGCCGCACATCCCTCAGATGCGCGTGTTTATTGCTGAAGATCTGGGTTGCCATATGGACGACGTCAACGTCAAAGCGACCACCACGGAGAAGCTGGGCTTTACCGGTCGTGGCGAAGGCATTGCCTGTGAAGCCGTGGCGCTGCTGGTGAAGGCGGCCAAATGACGGATTTCGACAATCTGACGTATCTGCACGGTAAACCGCAGGGCAAGGGTCTGCTGAAAGCCAACCCTGAAGATTTCGTGGTAGTGGAAGATCTGGGTTTTGAGCCGGACGGCGAAGGCGAGCACATCCTGGTGCGCATTCTGAAAAACGGCTGCAACACCCGCTTCGTGGCGGACGCGCTGGCAAAATTCCTCAATATTCACGCCCGCGAAGTGAGCTTTGCCGGTCAAAAAGATAAACATGCCGTGACCGAACAGTGGCTTTGCGCCCGCGTGCCCGGCAATGCCATGCCCGATTTAAGCAAATTTGAGCTTGAGGGCTGTAAGGTACTGGAGTATGTCCGCCATAAACGCAAATTGCGTCTGGGCGCACTGAAAGGCAATGCCTTTACCCTGGTGTTGCGCGAAGTGACCGAACGCGAGGACGTTGAAAAACGCCTGAAGGCCATTAACGAACGCGGCGTACCAAACTATTTCGGCGCTCAGCGCTTTGGTATCGGTGGTAGCAACCTGCTGGGCGCGCTGCGCTGGGCGCAAAGCGGTGCACCGGTGCGCGATCGTAATAAACGCAGTTTTTGGTTGTCGGCGGCCCGCAGTGCGTTGTTTAATCAGATTGTGAGCGAGCGGCTGAAAAAACCGGACGCGAATCAAGTTGTTGTCGGCGATGCGCTACAATTAGCGGGACGCGGAAGCTGGTTTGTGGCAACGGCCGAAGAGATGGCCGATGTCCAGTCGCGCGTGGACGCTAAAACGCTGATGATTACCGCCGTCTTGCCGGGTTCAGGCGACTGGGGAACCCAGGGCGAGGCGCTGGCCGCTGAGCAGTCAGCGGTGGCGGATGCGCCAGAATTACAATCGTTGCTGGTGCGGGAAAAGGTCGAGGCGGCACGTCGTGCGATGCTCCTCTACCCGCAACAGCTGAGCTGGAACTGGTGGGATGACGTAACCGTCGAGTTACGCTTCTGGCTGCCGGCAGGTAGCTTTGCCACCAGTGTTGTCAGGGAACTTATCAACACGTCGGGTGATTATGCGAATATTGCTGAGTAACGATGACGGGATCCATGCGCCAGGTATTCAGACGCTGGCGAAACACCTCCGCGAATTTGCGGATGTGCAGGTCGTGGCTCCCGATCGTAACCGCAGTGGCGCGTCTAACTCATTGACGCTGGAGTCTTCACTTCGCACCTTTACCTTTGAGAATGGCGATATTGCCGTCCAGATGGGGACGCCGACCGACTGCGTATTTCTGGGCGTGAACGCGCTGATGCGCCCGCGGCCGGACGTTGTGGTCTCCGGCATCAATGCCGGGCCAAATCTTGGCGATGATGTGATTTACTCCGGCACCGTGGCCGCGGCGATGGAAGGGCGTCACCTGGGGTTTCCGGCGCTGGCGGTCTCGTTAAACGGTCACACCCACTATGACACAGCCGCCGCGGTGACCTGCTCCATTCTCCGTGCGCTTGGCCGCGAGCCGCTGCGTACCGGACGTATCCTCAATATTAACGTGCCGGACCTCCCGCTGGACGAGATCAAAGGGATCCGCGTGACGCGCTGTGGCAGTCGCCATCCTGCCGATCAGGTTATTCCCCAGCAGGATCCGCGCGGCAATACCCTGTACTGGATCGGCCCGCCGGGAGATAAATGCGATGCCGGGCCAGACACCGACTTCGCTGCGGTGGATGAGGGTTACGTTTCCGTTACGCCGTTGCACGTAGATTTAACCGCTTATAGCGCGCATGATGTGGTGTCGGACTGGTTAGATCGGGTCGGAGTGAACGCGCAATGGTAAGTAAACGTGTACAAACTCTTCTGGAACAATTACGCGCACAGGGGATCGCCAACGAGCAGGTGCTGAACGCGCTTGCCCAGGTTCCCCGTGAGAAGTTTGTAGATGAGGCGTTTGAACACAAAGCGTGGGAAAACGTGGCGCTGCCCATTGGGCAAGGCCAGACGATTTCGCAGCCCTACATGGTGGCGCGTATGACGGAGCTTCTGGAGTTAACGCCAGAGTCCCGGGTGCTGGAAATTGGTACCGGTTCAGGGTATCAGACCGCGATCCTGGCTCACCTTGTGCACCATGTCTGTTCGGTGGAACGGATTAAAGGGTTGCAGTGGCAGGCGCGCCGTCGCCTGAAACAGCTTGATTTACATAATGTATCGACACGCCACGGCGATGGATGGCAGGGTTGGCAGGCTCGCGCCCCGTTTGACGCCATCATTGTCACGGCAGCGCCACCTGAAATCCCCACTGCGCTTCTTTCGCAGCTGGACGAGGGTGGCATTCTTGTATTGCCCGTCGGCGATGAGCAGCAGCTTTTGAAGCGCGTTCGTCGACGCGGCGGCGAGTTTATTATCGATACCGTGGAAGCCGTGCGCTTTGTGCCCCTGGTTAAGGGCGAACTGGCCTGAGACTCGGATTTTTCCAGGGTTATTAAGGCAAATTCAGCGTATGGTGTGGCGCGATAGATTCGTGCCATCTCGGTTATTTTTAAGTCACTGGTAGTTAACACATTCCTGGGGGATAAATGAGCGCGGGAAGCCCAAAATTCACCATCAGCCGTGTTGCGGCATTATCACTGGTTTCGCTCTGGCTGGCAGGCTGTACAAGTTCAAATAACGCGCCTGCGCCCGTCAGTTCCGTTAATGGAACCAGCGGCTCGGGTAACACGTCCAGCGGAATGTTGATCACCCCTCCGCCTAAAATGGGCACCTCAACGGCGCAGCAAACTCCGCAGATCCAGCCGGTTCAGCGTCCAGTTACGCAGCCTACGCAGATTCAGGCAGTGGAACAGCCTGTTCAGACTGAAAATGGCCGTATAGTGTATAACCGTAAGTATGGGAACATTCCGAAAGGTAGCTATACCGGCGGCAGCACCTATACCGTGAAGCGCGGCGATACGCTGTTCTATATTGCCTGGATCACCGGGAACGATTTCCGCGATCTTGCACAGCGAAACAACGTCCAGGCCCCGTATGCTCTGGAAGTCGGGCAAACGCTTCAGGTTGGCAACGCGACGGGGACACCGCTTACGCCAGGCAACACCGTTTCAGCAGCCGACGTAACTGCACAAAATAACAGCGTTACTCCTGCACAAAAAACCACCACGGTGGTTGCTTCACAACCTGTAATTACGTATTCTGAGGATTCAGGTGATCAGAGTGCTAACAAAATGTTGCCGAATAATAAAGGTACTGCGACTGTTGTCACAGCACCGACTACGGCACCTGTGGTTAGCTCTACTGTACCGACTGCAAGCAGTCAGAATGCCAGCTCGTCAATCACCACCTGGCGCTGGCCAACTGACGGCAAGATTATCGAGAACTTCGCTACCTCTGAGGGGGGCAACAAAGGGATCGATATCGCAGGCAGTAAAGGACAGGCAATCATCGCGACCGCAGACGGACGCGTTGTCTATGCCGGTAACGCACTGCGCGGTTACGGTAATCTTATTATCATCAAACATAACGATGATTACCTGAGTGCCTACGCCCATAACGACACTATGCTGGTCCGGGAACAACAAGAAGTTAAGGCGGGGCAAAAAATCGCTACCATGGGTAGCACCGGAACCAGTTCTACACGCTTGCATTTTGAAATTCGTTACAAGGGGAAATCCGTAAACCCGCTGCAATATTTACCGCAGCGATAAATTGACGGGGCATGCCAGCCAGGGTGTCTCGTCCAGGGATCACGGGTAGGAGCCACCTTTATGAGTCAGAATACGCTGAAAGTTCATGATTTAAATGAAGACGCGGAATTTGATGAGAACGGATCAGAGGCTTTTAACGAAAAAGCCTTAGTAGAAGAGGAACCCAGTGATAACGATTTGGCTGAAGAAGAGCTGTTATCGCAGGGTGCCACACAGCGTGTGCTGGACGCGACTCAGCTTTACCTTGGGGAGATTGGTTACTCCCCACTGCTAACGGCCGAAGAAGAAGTCTATTTCGCACGTCGTGCTTTGCGTGGTGATGTTGCCTCGCGTCGTCGCATGATCGAAAGTAACCTGCGACTGGTCGTGAAAATTGCCCGCCGTTACGGCAATCGTGGTCTGGCTCTGCTGGATCTGATTGAAGAGGGCAACTTAGGTCTCATCCGCGCAGTTGAGAAGTTTGACCCGGAACGCGGGTTCCGTTTCTCAACCTACGCGACCTGGTGGATTCGTCAGACCATCGAACGGGCTATTATGAACCAGACCCGTACGATTCGACTGCCGATCCACATCGTCAAAGAGTTGAATGTTTATCTGCGTACCGCGCGCGAGTTGTCCCATAAACTGGACCACGAGCCAAGTGCGGAAGAGATCGCAGAGCAACTCGACAAACCGGTTGATGACGTAAGCCGTATGCTGCGTCTCAACGAGCGCATTACCTCGGTTGACACCCCGCTGGGTGGTGACTCCGAAAAAGCGCTGCTGGACATCCTGGCCGATGAAAAAGACAACGGCCCGGAAGACACCACGCAGGACGATGACATGAAACAGAGCATCGTCAAATGGCTGTTCGAACTGAACGCCAAACAGCGTGAAGTGCTGGCACGTCGTTTCGGTTTACTGGGGTATGAAGCTGCGACACTGGAAGATGTCGGCCGTGAGATTGGCCTGACCCGTGAACGTGTTCGTCAGATTCAGGTTGAAGGGCTACGCCGCCTGCGTGAAATCCTGCAAGGGCAAGGTCTGAATATCGAAGCGCTGTTCCGCGAGTAAGCAACCATTCGTCAGAAAAGGCCCGTCGTGAGACGGGCCTTTTTTATGCCTTACGATTGCGCCGTTTCGTGCAGCAAACGCCAGGTGATGTTATCCCCTTCCTGATTAAGCACCGCGGTTGACCAGCGCACGTTGACGGGCTGGCCAGGCCGGGTTTGCGTCTCCCGGTAATGGAGCACCGCGCCGTTGTCCCATGTCTGAAGCGTCGTTAGCGCATCAATGCCGATCCTGAGCCCGGGTCGGGTTCCCCGCTGCGCATATAAAAATTGGGCCAGAGCGTGATGATCTAAATGGGTGCCACTCGGTGGAACCATCAGAAAATCCGGACGGAAACGGGCGAGCAGGGCGTCCCGATCGCCTTCGCCTGCACCTAACCAGTTTTCAAGGGCGACGTGGATGTCGAGGATCTCTTGTTCGAAATGGGTCATGGTTGCTCCTGTTGCAGTTGCGCAAGTAACTGCGTGTTATTAAGACGGTAGACGTACAGTACGGGCAGTAGAGTGATAACTGCGGCAAAAATAAACATCCCGTGCCAGGCGACCAGCGGCGTAAGATAAGCTTGCATGAAGCTCAGCGCCTGCGCCAGCAGCAGGGTACCCGCAAAAAAGCTCAACTGACGATTCAGATTCCATAGCGCACTGGCATCAGGCATATCTTCCCGCCGCATTGTCAAAAACGCGCTGCTCTGAGCCGTACTGCTGCAAAGGCTTCCCCCCGCACCCATTAACGCAAACGCAAAGGCAGGTAACAGCATAGCCGGGCCGACGTTAATTAAAAGCAGAATGCCCGTCGCCTGCAAAAGGCAACCGATGACCACCAGCGGCCGCGGGCCGATACGGTTGAAATAGCGTCCTGTCGCGGTGATAGCCAAAAACGATGCCACAGACCACGGCAGCATAAGCATGCCCGTTGCGGTGGGCGTCATATTGGCCTCGCTCTGAAGGTAATACATGCCCGTTACGTTCACGCCAATAAAGATGCCGGGTACGCACACATAGATAAGCATGGATAAGCGCAACAGCGGATCCGTCAGCAAAGACAGGTTTACTATTCTGGTGGTGTTTATCGGTGACGGTTCTGTTTTAAGCCACGCGCAGGCCAAAACAAAGGTGACAATGGCGACGGGCAGGGTGGCAAAAAATATCCAGCGCCAGCTGAATGTCTGAACCAGCATGCCGCCCACAGCCGGTGAGCAGGCGGGGGCAAGCAGCGCGACCAGCATCACCACCGAGGAAAGTCTGGCCCGCTCATGAGGCTTAAACTGTTGCCAGGTCAGCGCCTGACCAACCGGGATCAGTAAACCCCCTCCGGCGCCCTGCACGACGCGCCAGGCAATCAAACTTTCCAGCGAAGATGAGAGACCCGCCGCAACGGAGGCCGCGCTAAAGAGAAGCAGTGAGAGCAGAATAACGCGCTTCGGCCCGACGCGGCGCGTCAGAATACTGCTGAATGGGATGACTAACGTCAGCCCGGCAATGTATCCGTTACTTACCCAGGCAAGCGCGGAAGGTGTGGTATTGAATGCGTGAGCCATCGCCGGAAAGGCGACGCTGGCAATAAACATGTTTATCAAATCAAGGAAAAAGCCGAGCAGAAAGACGACGGCGATTTTGCTGCGATACGTCATGGAAGTTCCTCCGGTGAGGTGGCGTATCGTATCGGCCCGCGCGTTACGGATAAACGCGACAAAGGACGATATACTGTCAACATTATTTTGACAGTTAACCAGGCAAGCGATGCTTAATTTACAGCGTACGGCGATGTTTATCGCCGTAGCGGACACCGGCAGTTTCACCGCCGCGGCGGAGGCGATGGGGCTGACAAAAGCGGTGGTCAGCTTTCATATTCGTCAGCTTGAAGAGGAGCTGGGCGTCACCCTGTTGCTGCGAACCACCCGACGCCTGACGCTGACCGAAGCGGGGAAGCTCTTTCATCAACGAAGCGTGATGCTGTTACGGGATGCAGAGCGATTGCAGGATGATGTTCGCGCCAACCACGCCGGGCTGACGGGAGAACTGCGGATCACCACCACGCCCGAGTATGGCTCGCAGGTAGTAGTGCCTTTGCTGGCTGAGTTTAGCCAGCTGCACCCTGATCTCCGCGTGCGGCATGTCTCGTCCTCTTTGCATGCCGATCTTATCGCCGAGCGCTTCGATGTCGCTATCCGGCTCGGCACGCTTGCAGATTCGCGCTACCACGCCGCGTTGATGACCTCCTTCACCATCCTGCCCGTGGCGACGCCATGCTGGCTGGCAAACCATCCGGTTGACTCGCTGGAGCAGCTGGCGGAAGCGGACTGGATCATTCACGAGCGTTTAACGTCGCCGCTGCGCTGGCAGGTGAGAGGCGTTGATCGGCATCCGGTTTCCTTTGAGATCAGAAAAGCGCCGCGCCTGTATGCAGACAGTGCCCAGGCGTTGATGGCTTTTGCCCTCGCGGGATGTGGCGTGGCGCTGTTGCCGGAGTGGCTGGTGCGTAACGCACTGGATACAGGGAAGCTGGTCTCGCTGTTACCGGAGTACACGTTTGCTCAGCAGGGCATCTATGCTGTTTATCCCGATGCCCGGCATGTGCCCGCGAAAGTGCGTACATTTATTGATTTTATGCGCGTCAGGGTTACTTAACCCTGCATCATCTTTTTAATGAGCGCTGAAAATTGCTCTCGTTCCGCGCCGTTAAGGCGCCCTAAAAACGCCTCATCCACCTCATTTCCAATCGGTTTACTGCTCTCAAGCAGGGCCTCACCTTCGGCCGTCAGAAAGACAAACCGACGGCGTTTGTCCGCCGGATCGTGCTCGCGCCTGACCAGGCCGCGTGCTTCCATGCGGCTCAGCATTTCTGCCAGCGTCGCTTTGGTGCTCACCGCGACTTCAGTCAGGGCAACCTGCTCAATGCCAGGATTTTCAGCAATTGACCGCATCACCGCATATTGTGGTTTGGTCAGTTCGGGCAATGCGTGTTGCCACTGGGCGGTATGCTGTTGAAAAAGCTGACGTAGCAGGTGAAAAGCTTCTTGTCTTAACTCCATGGACACTCCGACGGAAAAATACTCCCTCTATGATAGCCGCTCTCGGGCTGAATTTTAACGCGAGAGTTTTTAGCGAATAGTGTGATCGTATACGAACGATCTTGTCAGCAGCAGGATCGAGGCGTAGTTTAGTTAATATGTTCGTATACGAACAAACTAATTGAGGTGCTGAATGAGATTGATTGTGGGAATGACGGGCGCGACGGGTGCGCCATTAGGCGTGGCGTTGTTGCAAGCGCTGCGGGAAATGCCGGAGGTGGAAACGCATCTGGTGATGTCGAAGTGGGCAAAAACCACGATTGAGCTGGAAACGCCCTTCACTGCGCATGACGTTGCTGCACTGGCGGATGTCGTCCATAGCCCGGCCGATCAGGCTGCCACCATCTCCTCCGGCTCGTTTCGCACCGACGGCATGATCGTCATTCCGTGCAGCATGAAAACGCTGGCGGGTATCCGCGCGGGCTACGCCGAAGGGCTGGTAGGGCGTGCGGCAGACGTGGTGCTGAAAGAGGGACGCAAGCTGGTGCTGGTTCCGCGTGAGACGCCGCTCAGCACCATCCATCTTGAGAACATGCTTGCCCTTTCCCGCATGGGCGTGGCGATGGTGCCGCCTATGCCTGCGTACTACAACCACCCACAAACCGCCGATGACATAACCCAGCATATCGTGACCCGCGTTCTCGACCAGTTTGGTCTGGAGCATAAAAAAGCCCGACGCTGGGAAGGTTTGCAGGCAGCGAAACATTTTTCACAGGAGAATAAAGATGGCATTTGATGATTTGAGAAGCTTCTTGCAGGCGCTCGATGAGCAAGGGCAGCTGCTGAAAATTGAGGAAGAGGTAAACGCTGAGCCGGATTTAGCCGCCGCCGCCAACGCTACCGGACGCATTGGCGATGGTGCGCCTGCGCTGTGGTTCGATAATATTCGCGGCTTCACCGATGCCCGTGTGGTGATGAACACTATCGGCTCGTGGCAAAACCACGCTATTTCGATGGGGCTGCCAGCAAATACCCCGGTGAAAAAACAGATCGACGAGTTTATTCGTCGCTGGGACAAATTCCCCGTCTCGCCAGAGCGTCGTGCAAATCCGGCCTGGGCGCAGAACACGGTGGACGGGGAAGACATCAACCTGTTCGACATTCTGCCGCTGTTCCGCCTGAACGACGGTGACGGGGGCTTTTATCTCGATAAAGCGTGCGTTGTCTCCCGCGATCCGCTCGACCCCGAACACTTCGGCAAGCAGAACGTCGGGATTTACCGTATGGAAGTGAAGGGCAAGCGTAAGCTCGGCCTGCAACCGGTGCCGATGCATGATATCGCGCTGCATCTGCATAAGGCAGAAGAGCGCGGCGAAGACCTGCCTATTGCCATTACGCTGGGTAACGATCCGATCATCACCCTGATGGGCGCCACGCCGCTGAAATACGATCAATCCGAGTATGAGATGGCCGGTGCGCTACGCGAAAGCCCGTATCCGATTGCGACGGCTCCGCTGACCGGTTTCGATGTGCCGTGGGGGTCGGAAGTGATCCTCGAAGGGGTGATTGAAGGCCGAAAACGTGAAATTGAAGGGCCATTCGGTGAGTTTACCGGACACTACTCCGGCGGGCGCAACATGACGGTCGTGCGCATTGATAAAGTCTCTTACCGCACAAAACCCATTTTCGAATCTCTCTACCTGGGGATGCCGTGGACCGAGATTGATTATCTGATGGGGCCCGCTACCTGCGTGCCGCTCTATCAGCAGCTGAAGGCGGAATTCCCGGAAGTGCAGGCGGTAAACGCCATGTACACCCACGGCCTGCTGGCGATTATCTCCACCAAAAAACGATACGGCGGTTTTGCCCGTGCGGTCGGGCTCCGCGCCATGACCACGCCACACGGTCTGGGTTACGTGAAAATGGTGATTATGGTGGATGAGGACGTCGATCCGTTTAACCTGCCGCAGGTGATGTGGGCGCTGTCATCGAAGGTCAATCCGGCAGGCGATCTGGTGCAGCTACCGAATATGTCTGTGCTGGAGCTTGACCCCGGCTCCAGCCCGGCGGGGATCACTGACAAGCTGATCATTGATGCCACCACCCCTGTCGCTCCGGACAACCGTGGTCACTACAGCCAGCCGGTACAGGATCTCCCTGAAACCAAAGCCTGGGCCGAAAAACTGACCGCGATGCTGGCGGCACGTCAATAAGGAGGAAAAAATGATTTGTCCACGTTGTGCCGATGAACATATTGAAGTGATGGCAACATCACCGGTGAAAGGTGTCTGGACGGTATACCAGTGTCAGCACTGTCTGTATACCTGGCGCGATACCGAACCGCTGCGCCGTACCAGCCGCGAGCATTACCCGGAAGCGTTCCGCATGACGCAGAAGGATATTGATGAGGCACCGCAGGTGCCGACGATCCCGCCGCTGCTGTTATAAAAAGCCCGGAGGCGGCTGCGCTTACCGGGCGATAATATTGTGCGGTCTTTTGCCCGGTGGCGCTACGCTTACCGGGCCTACGGGTTTTGTAGGCCGGGTAAGGCGAAGCCGCCACCCGGCAAAAAAGACCGCAGAGAACTAAACCAGACTCTTCAACCGATAAATCCACTCCAGCGCCTGACGCGGCGTCAGCGAGTCCGGATCGAGATTTTCCAGCGCTTCCACAGCCGGAGAGGTCTCTTCCGGCACCGCCAGCAGTGACATCTGCGTACCATCTATCTGCGTAGCTGCCGCATTCGGTGACAAACTTTCCAGCTCACGCAATTTCTGACGCGCGCGCTTAATCACCTCTTTCGGCACACCCGCCAGCGCGGCGACGGCCAGGCCATAGCTCTTGCTTGCCGCGCCGTCCTGCACCGTGTGCATAAAGGCGATGGTGTCGCCGTGCTCAAGCGCATCAAGGTGGACGTTAGCCACGCCTTCCATTTTCTCTGGCAGCTGTGTCAGTTCGAAATAGTGCGTCGCGAACAGCGTCAGCGCCTTGATTTTATTCGCCAGACTTTCCGCGCACGCCCAGGCCAGGGACAGGCCGTCATAGGTGGAGGTACCGCGTCCTACTTCGTCCATCAACACCAGACTGTTCTCTGTCGCGTTATGCAGAATGTTGGCGGTTTCGGTCATCTCGACCATAAAGGTAGAGCGACCGCTCGCCAGATCGTCCGCCGCACCCACACGGGTGAAGATACGGTCGACAGGGCCAATCTCAACCTTCTGCGCCGGAACGTAGCTGCCGATGTAGGCGAGCAGCGCGATAAGGGCTGTCTGGCGCATATAGGTACTTTTACCGCCCATATTGGGGCCGGTAATGATCAGCATTCTTCGCTGCGGTGACAGGTTCAACGGGTTGGCAATAAACGGCTCGTTCAGCACCTGCTCAACCACCGGATGGCGACCTTCGGTAATGCGAATGCCGGGCTTGTCAGTAAAGGTTGGACAGGTGTAGTTCAGCGTTTCGGCGCGCTCGGCCAGGTTTACCAGCACATCCAGCTCGGCCAGCGCAGCGGCGCTCATTTGAAGGTCAGCCAGATGCGGCAACAGGATGTCGAACAGCTCGTCATACAGCTGTTTCTCCAGCGCCAGCGCTTTACCTTTCGACGTGAGCACTTTGTCTTCGTACTCTTTCAGCTCGGGAATAATGTAGCGCTCGGCATTTTTCAGCGTCTGGCGGCGAACGTAGTGAATCGGTGCCAGGTGGCTCTGCCCACGACTGATCTGGATATAGTAACCGTGTACGGCGTTGTAGCCGACTTTCAGGGTGTCGAGCCCCAGACGTTCACGCTCGCGGATTTCCAGCTTATCCAGATAATCCGTCGCGCCATCGGCCAGCGCACGCCATTCGTCCAGCTCTTCGTTATAACCCGGAGCAATAACCCCGCCATCCCGCACCAGAACAGGCGGCGCATCAATGATGGCGCGTTCCAGCAGTTCGCGAAGCTCGGTAAATTCGCCCATGGTTTCGCGCAGCTTTTGCACTGGCGCGCTGTCGATCTCTCCCAGCTGAGCGCGCAGTTCCGGCAACTGCTGGAAAGCGTGACGCATACGGGCGAGATCGCGTGGACGCGCGGTACGCAATGCCAGGCGCGCCAGGATACGCTCAAGGTCACCCACCTGACGCAGCACCGGCTGCAATTCGGTGTAACGATCCTGCAATGCGGCAATGGTTTGCTGACGGCCAATCAGCGTTTCGGTGTTGCGGATCGGCATATGCAGCCAGCGTTTGAGCATACGGCTGCCCATGGGGGTAACCGTGCTGTCAAGAACCGACGCCAGCGTATTTTCCATGCCGCCAGCGAGGTTCTGCGTGATCTCCAGGTTGCGGCGCGTGGCGGCATCCATGATGATGCTGTCCTGCTGACGCTCCATGGTAATTGAACGGATATGGGGCAGGGCGGTACGCTGCGTATCCTTCACGTACTGCAACAGGCAGCCTGCGGCACATAGCCCGCGCGGGGCATTTTCCACACCAAAGCCAATCAAATCGCGCGTGCCAAATTGCAGGTTCAGCTGCTGGCGCGCGGTATCAATTTCGAACTCCCACAGTGGACGACGACGCAGGCCGCGGCGACCTTCAATCAGCGCCATCTCGGCGAAATCCTCTGCATAAAGCAGTTCTGCCGGATTAGTGCGCTGTAGTTCAGCCGCCATGGTTTCACGGTCAGCCGGTTCACTCAGGCGAAAACGACCGGAGCTGATATCCAGCGTGGCGTAGCCAAACCCTTTACCGTCCTGCCAGATCGCCGCCAGCAGGTTATCCTGGCGCTCCTGAAGCAGGGCTTCATCGCTGATGGTTCCCGGCGTCACGATGCGTACGACCTTGCGCTCAACGGGGCCTTTCGACGTGGCCGGGTCGCCAATTTGTTCGCAGATAGCGACAGACTCGCCCTGGTTCACCAGCTTCGCCAGATAGTTTTCAACCGCGTGATGCGGGATACCCGCCATCGGGATGGGCTCGCCTGCCGACGCGCCACGTTTCGTCAGAGAAATGTCGAGCAGCTGAGACGCACGTTTCGCATCGTCATAAAAAAGCTCGTAAAAATCGCCCATACGGTAAAACAGCAGAATTTCCGGATGCTGTGCCTTCAGCTTCAGGTACTGCTGCATCATCGGCGTATGCGCGTCGAAATTGTCGATTGTGCTCATGGAGTTATGATATCCATTTCTTTGAAAATATTACGCTTTGAGCGGCTCAATGGCCGATTGTTCCTTCTATTGTCGCATGAAAAAAAGGTGCGGCGCAGAAAAAAGTCACGACTTTACGAGGCATCTTCCGCTATTAATTCAATGATGATTTTTCCGTGCTCGACGCCCACCCGAACCTGCGAGTTGGTGGTAAATCCCGCTTGTTCAAGCCAGTCGCCTTTCAGGCTTAGCGCTGCGTGTACGCTGTAGCGTTTTGGAATTTTCGTTTTACGGTCTTCATGACGTTTTCTGAAGTAACCCACTTTTAAGTGCCGATAGGGTTTGGCGATCGCGATCTGTTGCATAAGCTCTCCGGTGAATGCGGTTATTTACACCTGTATAAAATACCAGTAAAACGCAGCGAGGGGAGGGGTAATTCTGGAAGGACGCTTCAGAAAACGGAATGCAATAACTGAAAATGTGCGGATAAAAAGGTATTATAAATACACTTTATTGTTGAGGACGACGTTATGTCCGGTAAACGTATTTCACGAGAAAAAAAGACGATCGCCAGAATGATCGCCCTGTACGAAAACAGGTGTCCATACGCCATAAAGGAAGAGGGGCACTATTCGGCGCTTAAGGCTTATGCCGATAAGCGGCTGGATAAATGCGTGTTTGGTGAGGAAAAACCTGCCTGCAAACAGTGCCCGGTGCACTGTTATCAGCCCGCCCGACGGGAAGAGATGAAGCAGGTAATGCGCTGGGCAGGGCCACGTATGTTATGGCGTCATCCGATTCTGACCATCCGACATCTGATCGACGATCGTCGTCCGGTTCCGGAATTACCGGAAAAGTATCGGCCCAAAAAATAACCGGCTCAGCGCCGCAGTGGACGACAAATCACGCTCAGGGCGACGGCGCGGCGCAGGCAGACAGAAAAAGAGCACCAAATATCCGTGCGCCAGCGCGGGAGCGATATGTACCCGCTGACGCTCGCCGCCGGAATGACGGGTTATTTCAGGCTCTCTTTATCGATTCCCAGACGCTTCATACGCGAGAGCAGAGTGGTACGCTTCAGCCCCAGCCGTTGCGCCGCACCTTTCGGTCCGGCTACCACGCCGTTGGTCTCCTTCAGCACTCGCATAATGAGCTGATATTCATCTTCTCCCTCTTTCGCAAGCTCGCTTGCGGCCACGGTCGTTTCAGAGAGAGTAACCTCTGGCAGGGAGAGCTGGAGCACGTTCCCGCGCGTCAGCAGGACCGCGCGCTCAATGACGTTTTCCAGCTCGCGCACGTTCCCCGGCCACTCCATCGCCGAAAGGGTGCGTAGCGTTTCGGCAGGAATACTGTCGATATTTCGCCCCATCCGGCGGGCAATCTTCGCGGTAAAGGCTTTCACCAGCAGCGGAATATCTTCCGGGCGTTCGCGCAGCGGCGGCAGGCAGATCGGGAAGACGTTCAGACGATAGTAAAGATCGCTGCGAAACTCGCGGTCGGCGACCATTTTTTTCAGATCGCGGTTGGTGGCGGCAATCAGACGCACGTCGGTCTGGATTAGCTTGTTGCTACCGAGGCGCTCGAACTCCTGCTCCTGCAAAACGCGCAGCAGCTTAGGCTGAAGCTCCAGCGGCATATCGCCCACTTCGTCGAGGAACAATGAGCTTTTATCCGCCAGTTCAAAACGGCCCAGCCGCTGGCTGCTGGCGCCGGTAAACGCGCCGCGCTCGTGGCCGAACAGGTCGCTTTCCAGTAAGCCCGCAGGCATCGCCGCGCAGTTCATCTTCACCATCCGGCGGCTGTTGCGGTTGCTCAGGTTGTGGATCGCCCGGGCAATCAGCTCTTTTCCTGTGCCGGTTTCACCGAGGATCAGCACCGTGCTGTCGCTCTGCGCCACCATCTCCACCTGCTTGAGGATGTTGTACATGGCATCGCTGCGTCCGATGATTTCGCCAAACTCGCTGTCCACATTGTTGAGCTGCTCGGTCAGCGCCAGGTTTTCGTCCACCAGCCGTTCTTTCAGACGGTGGATCTCCTGATAGGCGAGGGCGTTATCCAGCGCAATGGAGATACGTTCGGCGATCTGGCGCAGCAGCTTCAGGTTGGCGGTGGTAAATACGGCTTCATCGCACTGCGCCAGTTTAAGCACGCCGAGCATGGTGTTGCCGGACATCAGCGGCAGCAGGCACAGGGTCTGGATCTTGTTGCCCCAGGTGTTAAACAGCATCCGCTCGTAGGGCGCTACCGGATCCTGCTCGCTGAGGTTTAACAGCAGGATCTCTTTGCTTTTAAATACCCGTTCAGACAGGGTTCCCGCTTCGTCCACTTCGCTTTGCTCGTGCGCCGGGTTAGCTTCGTCGAGGTAGTGGGTGGAGTAGATGTTCAGCTTGCCCTTACGGTTGCCGCGCAGCGCAATGCTGATAGCATCGATCCTGAAATAGTGATGGATCTCTTTGGCGACTTCGCTCACCAGTTCGTCCATATCGAGACGCGACAGCACGGCATTGGTGATGGCGACCAGAATGCGGAAATTATCGCGCTCGCGGCTCAACAGGTCGTAATCCACGTTATTGGTGACGCGGCTTTGGATCTGCTCTGCCACGACGGCCACAATTTGCGTGAAGGTATGCAACCGCTCGTACTCCGCCTCGGTCCAGGGCTGGTCGTTATTACGGATAAACTCGCAGCCGCCAAAAATTTGCCCTTCCACCGCCAGCGGCAGCATGCTGTAGTGGCCGAACGGGTGGTAAAGGTTGCTCTCTGCCAGCTTCGGCCAGGCCTGGCGAAACTGGTCAAAATTGCAGTGCAGCGCTTCCGGGCGGGAGAGAATACGTCGCACCGGACCGTGGGCCAGAAACGTTTCATCTTCATATTCGAAGATTTTGCCGTTATCACGCGTTGAGAAATAGCTCGCGCGGTGGGTTGCGCTATGCCAGAGCACAATGGCGGCGCTGTCCGCCAGCGCTGATTGCCTGACCAGCCGCGTCAGGGCATCGCTCAGCGCGCCGAGGTCGGGCTGTTGTAAAAGTGTGCGCGTGATGTCAAACAGGCCCTGCTGTCCAAGATCGCTCATCGGTGTATACGGCATTATTGCTTTCCAATAGAAACTGGCAAAAAAGAGACATTCAGCGCTGACCGCTTTTGGCGCGGTCTAGCAAATTCGGGGTAACGGTTCAGCGTGCGGCAGATCCAGCGTGCGCTTCACGCCGTAAAGCCCGGTCAGGCGCACCCCTTTGCGCTCAACCACGTCGCCGATGATGGCCGCGTCTTTCCCTAAGGGATGTGCGCGCAGTTGTTCAAGTACGGCTTCCGCCGCCGTGCGTTCCACGCCGATCACCAGCTTACCTTCGTTGGCAAAGTTAAGCGGGTCTAGCCCTAATAGCTCGCACAGCCCGCGTACAGCAGGCTTAACGGGCAGGCCGCGCTCGGTCAGTTCAATTCCACAGCCGCTGCTTGCGGCAAATTCGTGTACGACGGCATTCACGCCGCCTCGCGTGGCGTCGCGCAGGGCTTTTACGCCCGGCATGTCGCGCAGCGTCTGGATCAGCGGCGTGAGTACCGCGCAGTCACTGCGCAGTTCCCCGTCCAGCCCCAGGCCTTCGCGCAGGTTCAGGATGGTTGCCCCGTGGCAGCCCAGCGTGCCGCTGACAATCAGCACGTCGCCTGCACAAAGCTGCTGCGCGCCCCAGTGAATGTCGGCGGGGATCGCCCCCATTCCGGCGGTGTTAATGAAGAGCTTATCCGCCGCGCCGCGCTGCACCACCTTGGTATCCCCGGTCACGATGGCGATCCCCGCCTCGCGGGCGGTGTGCGCCATGCTGTTGACCACCGCCGTGAGCGTCTCCATAGGTAACCCTTCTTCGAGGATAAACCCGCAGGAGAGGTAGCGGGGGATCGCGCCGCTGACGGCCACGTCGTTTGCCGTGCCGCAGACGGCGAGCTTGCCGATATCGCCGCCCGGGAAGAACAGCGGGTCAATCACGTAGCTGTCGGTAGAGAACGCCAGCCTGTCGCCGTGGGCGGTCAGGGCCGCGAGGTCAATACGCGCCTGATCTTCCTGCTCGGCGAGCCAGGGGTTGTTAAAGGCTTCCATGAACAGCCTGTTAATCAACTGCTGCATCGCCTGTCCACCGCTTCCGTGCGCCATTTCCACCGTGTTCATGCTTCACACTCCTGGTTGCGATAGTGATACCACGCGGCGCATGCCCCTTCGGAAGAGACCATCAGCGCGCCAAACGCGGTTTGCGGGTTACAGGCGTTGCCAAATAACGGGCAGTGATGAGGTTTGCATTTGCCGGTGAGTACGTCGCCACAGCGGGCGCGGGGATCGTCGCACACCTTCTGCGGCTGCGGGCGGAAATGCGCTTCGGCGTCGAAGGTGCGATACGCGGGCGTCAGGTGTACGCCGGATTCGGCAATCAGCCCCAGTCCGCGCCACTCGCTGTCGCCTTCGACGCTAAACACGTCGGCTATCGCCTGCTGTGCCCGTCTGTTACCTGCATCGGGCACCACGCGGCGATACTGATTTTCCACCGCACTCAGGGCCGCTATTTTCTGCTCAACCAGCATGGTCACGCCTTGCAGTAGATCAAGTGGCTCGAAACCAGCCACCACTAACGGACGATTGTACTGTTCAGCGATAAAACCGTAGGCTTCTGTGCCGATCACCATGCTGACGTGTCCTGGTGCCAGGAAGGCGTCGATGCCGTTGTCCGGCGCTTCAAGCAGGCTACGCAGCGTGGGAATAAGCGTGATGTGCTGGCAGAAAAAGTAAAAGTTAGTGACGTTGCGGGCTTTCGCCTGCTGGAGAGTGATAGCGGTGGCGGGCATGGTGGTTTCAAAACCCAGCCCGAAAAAGACCACCTTACGCTCAGGATTAGCCATCGCCAGCGTCAGGGCATCCATCGGTGAGTAGACGATCCGCACGTCCGCGCCGCGCGCCTTCGCCTGGAGCAGCGAGCCATTTTTTCCCGGTACGCGCATGGCGTCGCCAAAGGTGCAAAAAATCACACCGGGGCGGCTGGCGATGTCGAGACAGCTGTCGATGCGCCCCATGGGCAGCACGCACACCGGGCAGCCGGGGCCGTGGATAAATTCGATGTTCTCCGGCAGCAGCTGGTCGAGGCCAAATTTGAAGATGGCGTGGGTGTGTCCGCCGCACACCTCCATGATCCGCAGCGGTTTTTCTTTCGTGTAGTCCAGCAGGGACGCGCGGGTTTTCAGGCGATCGATAAGCTGCAACACCTGCTCAGGCGCGCGATATTCATCAACGTAACGCATGTGTTATCGTTCCTCACCATACAGCAGGGCACCCACGTCCGGCTCAACGTCGAACATATTCTGTAGCGCGTCCAGCGTGTCGCGTGCTTCTTCCTCATTAATCACGCTCATGGCAAACCCCACGTGGACCAGCACCCACTGGCCGAGACGCGATGCGCCGGTCTCATCGTGGCTGCCCACCAGCGTCAGATCGACATCGCGCAGGATGCCGCAGACCTCCACTTTGGCCTGACTGCCGACGATGGAATGAATTTGTCCGGGGACGCCTATGCACATCGTTCGCTCTCCAGCCAGTTCAGCCAGGCGTCCATCCCGTCGCCGCGCGTGGCGGAAACCAGCAGGATCTCAATGTCCGGGTTCACTTCCCGGGCGTAAGCCAGGCACTTATCCACGTCGAAATTCAGGTACGGCAGCAGGTCGACTTTGTTCAGCAGCATGAGGGAGGCGGCGGCAAACATATGTGGATACTTCAGCGGCTTGTCTTCCCCTTCGGTCACGGAGAGCACCGCCACTTTATGCCGCTCGCCGAGGTCGAAGCTTGCCGGGCAGACCAGGTTGCCGACGTTTTCAATAAACAGGATGCCGTTATCCGCCAGCGGCAGGCGCGGGGCGGCGTCGGCAATCATCTGCGCATCCAGGTGGCAGCCCTTGCCGGTGTTGACCTGAATCGCGGGCGTACCGGTTTCGCGGATGCGCGCCGCGTCGTTTACCGTTTGCTGATCGCCTTCGATAACGGCGCAGGAGACACGTTTATTCAGTCGTTTGAGGGTTTCGGTCAGCAGGGTGGTTTTACCGGAGCCGGGGCTGGAGACCAGGTTCAGTACCAGCTGTTGACGGGCGGCAAAGCGGGCGCGATTGCGAGCGGCGAGCTGGTTATTTTTGTCCAGCACATTGATCTCCACCTCCAGCATCTCGCGCTGGCTGATGCCCGGCGCGTGGGTGCCTGCTTCGCCGTGGCCGTAATGCAGGTCGCCCGCGTCTGAACGCTGCGGCGCAAAGGTGATGCCGGTCAGTGCCGCCGCGGGACGCGGGGCAGGAGAAAAGGGTGCGGAGCGAAACGCGGAGTGGGGACGGTGTTCATCCCCTTCTATATACAGGTTGCCTTCAGCGCAACCGCAGGTACTACACATACATTACTCCTTCTCGATTTCGAGGCGTTGGATCTGCATACCGTCATCCGCCACGATGCGCAGCCCGCTGCTCTGGCACTGCGGACAGCGCTGTACCTTCGATGACAGCAGCGTGACGTACTGCTGACACTGCTCGCACCAGCACTCCGCCTGCTGCTCCTCGATATGCAGTGCGCAACCCTCCGCCAGCGTGCCGCGGCACACCAGCTCAAAACAGAAGATGAGGGCGCTGGTCTCGACGCAGGAAAACGCCCCGACCTTCAGCCAGACGCCGGTCACGCGCTTCGCATGGTTCTGCACAGCCTGCTGTTCGATAAGTTCCAGTGCCCGCTGGCAGAGGGTGATTTCGTGCATGACGCCTCCTTAATGAATTGCCCCTTCAATGCAATAACAGTGCCAGCTTGATTTGCGTTACGGCGTGACGATGTCAACGCTGTCGAAATGACACGTCGACACCGCAGCGGTGACAGTGCGCATCTCTTTAAAATCCATTTAAATCAATAAATTAAAAACTGGCACGAAATCTGCTTAACAGCCGCTAACTCCATTAACCGGATACCTTTTATGACTATTTGGGAAATTAGCGAAAAAGCGGATTACATCGCGCAACGTCATCAGCAGCTTCAGGATCAGTGGCACCTCTACTGCAACTCTCTGATTCAGGGGATCACCCTGTCAAAAGCCCGTCTGCACCATGCCATGAGCTGCGCGGCGCAGGGGGATATGCGCTTTGTGTTGTTTGGTCACTTCACGATTTTTGTCACCCTGGCGGAGAGCTTCAACAGCCACACCATTGAGTATTACGTTGAGACAAAAGAGGGTGAAAAACAGTGTATTGCGAAAGCCCAACTGATGGCCGACGGCATGGTGGACGGTCACGTCAGCACCCGCGATCGCCAGCAGGTGCTGGAGCACTATCTGGAGAAAATCGCGCCGGTTTATAACGGCCTCTACGCTGCCGTTGAGCACGATCAGCCGATCAACCTGAAACAGCTGATCGACGGAAAATCCTCCGCGAACGTGGCCTGAAGAGCGAGTGTCGAGAAGTGTCGATAAGACAGTTTTTTTTCGTCAAAAATGACCATCACCAGAGGATGACCCGGTGAACCGTTTTGTAATTGCTGACTCGACGGTCTGTATTGGCTGTCGAACCTGTGAGGCGGCGTGCTCGGAAACGCACCGCCTGCACGGGCTACAGTCCATGCCGCGCCTGCGCGTCATGCGTAATGAGAAAGAGTCTGCCCCGCAGCTCTGTCACCACTGTGAAGACGCGCCATGCGCAGGCGTCTGTCCCGTCAATGCCATCACCCGCGTTGACGGCGCGGTACAGCTGAACGAAAGCCTGTGCGTGAGCTGCAAGCTGTGCGGCATCGCCTGTCCGTTCGGTGCCATTGAGTTTTCCGGCAGCCGTCCGCTGCATATTCCGGCGAATGCCAACACCCCGAAAGCGCCGCCTGCGCCACCGGCACCGGCACGCGTGAGCACGCTGCTGGACTGGGTGCCGGGCATTCGCGCCGTCGCGGTGAAGTGCGACCTGTGCAGCTTCGATGAACAAGGTCCGGCCTGCGTGCGCACCTGTCCGACCAAAGCGTTAATTCTGGTTAATATTCGCGACATCGCCCGCACCAGCAAACGCAAGCGCGAGCTGACCATCAATACTGACGTCGGCGATCTTTCGCTGCTGCGGGCGCTTAACGAGGGGGCGAAATGAACGCGATAGTTATGATGACCAGCGGCGTGGCCTGGTTTGCCGTCGCCGCTGTCCTGGCACTGCTCCTCTCCTTCCATAAAACGCTGAGCGGCTGGATCGCCGGTATCGGCGGAGCGGTCGGCAGCCTGATGACGCTGGCGGCGGGCGGCGCTGTCCTGATCGACGGCCAATCCGTCGACACCCTCATCCCGCTGATTCACCACGCCGTTGAGCTTACGCCGCTAAATGCCATCTGGCTGGTCACCTTTGGTCTGTGTGGGCTGTTTATCAGCCTGTTTAATATCGACTGGCACCGCCATCAGCACACCAACGCCAACGGCCTGCTGGTCAACCTGTTGATGGCCGCCGCGGTCTGCACCGTTGTCGCCAGCAACCTCGGCGCGCTGGTGGTGATGGCTGAAATCATGGCCCTGTGCGGCGTGTTCCTGACCGGATGCAGCGCCTCCGGCAAGCTGTGGTTTGCGCTCGGACGACTCGGCACGCTGCTGCTGGCGCTGGCCTGCTGGCTGGTGTGGCAGCGTTTCGGCACGCTGGACTTTGCCGTGCTTAACGGCCAGCCGCTGGGGAATGACGTCTGGCTGTTGGGCGTAATCGGTTTTGGCCTGCTGGCCGGGATTATCCCGCTGCACGGCTGGGTGCCGCAGGCGCATGCCAATGCCTCGGCCCCGGCTGCCGCGCTGTTCTCCACCGTGGTAATGAAGGTCGGTCTGTTCGGCATCCTGACGATAACCCTGACGGGCGGCCAGCCGCCGCTGTGGTGGGGCGTGGCGCTGCTGATTGCGGGGATGATCACCGCATTTGTCGGCGGGCTGTACGCCCTGATGGAGCATAACATCCAGCGCCTGCTGGCGTACCACACCCTGGAGAATATCGGCATCATCCTGCTCGGCATGGGCGCGGGCGTCAGCGGGCTGGCGCTCAACCAGCCGGCGCTGATTGCCGCCGGGTTTATTGGCGGTCTGTATCACCTTATCAACCACAGCCTGTTTAAAAGCACCCTGTTCCTCGGCGCGGGCAGCGTCTGGTTTCGCACCGGGCACCGCGATATTGAAAAGCTCGGCGGGATTGGCAAAAAAATGCCCGTCATTTCGCTGGCGATGCTGGTCGGGCTGATGGCGATGGCCGCGCTGCCGCCGCTGAACGGCTTTGCCGGGGAGTGGGTGATCTATCAATCCTTCTTCGCGCTCGGCCAGAGCGACGCGTTTATCGCGCGGCTGCTCGGCCCGCTGCTGGCGGTTGGGCTGGCGATTACCGGGGCACTGGCGGTGATGTGTATGGCGAAGGTTTACGGCGTCACCTTCCTGGGCGCGCCGCGCACCCGCGAAGCGGAAAACGCCTGTTGCGCCCCGGTGCTGATGGCCACCAGCGTGGTCGCGCTGGCGCTGTGCTGTATCGCAGGTGGGGTTGCCGCGCCGTGGCTGCTGCCGCTTCTGGGCCACGCCATTCCGCTGCCGCTGGCTACGGCGCATACCGTCGTGTCCCAGCCGATGATGGCGCTGCTGCTGATTGCCGCGCCGCTCCTGCCGTTCGTGCTGATGCTGTTCTTCAGACGCGACCGTCTCGCCTCCCGCTCGCGCGGCGCGGCGTGGGCCTGCGGCTACGAACACGAGCAGTCGATGGTCATCACCGCCCACGGTTTCGCCATGCCGGTGAAGGAGAACTTCGCCGCCGTGCTGAAGCTGCGCCACTGGCTGAACCCGGTGCGCTGGGTGCCGGGCTGGCAGAGTGCCGCCGTGCCCGTGCTGTTCCGCCGCCTGGCGCTGATCGAGCTGGCGGTGCTGGTGGTGATTGTCATTTCACGAGGAGCCTGACATGAGTTTGTTACTGGCAATACTTCAGGCGCTGGTGCTGTTCGCCGCCGCGCCGCTGCTGTCGGGCATCACGCGCGTGGCGCGCGCCCGGCTGCACAACCGTCGCGGGCCTGGCGTGCTCCAGGAGTACCGCGATCTCTTCAAGCTGCTCTCCCGTCAGAGCGTCGCGCCGGATGCCTCAGGTTGGGTGTTCCGCCTGACACCGTTCGTGATGGTCGGCGTGATGCTGACCATCGCCACCGCGCTGCCGGTAGTGACGGTGGGCTCGCCGCTGCCCGTGCTTGGCGATCTGATTACGCTGATCTACCTCTTCGCCATCGCGCGTTTCTTCTTTGCGATTGCGGGCCTGGACACCGGCAGCCCGTTTACGGGTATCGGCGCCAGTCGCGAGGCGATGCTCGGCGTGCTGGTTGAGCCAATTCTGCTGCTGGGGCTGTGGGTCGCCGCGCAGGTTGCTGGCTCGACCCACATCAGTTTCATCACCGACACCGTTTACCACTGGCCGGTTTCACGTTCGCTCCCGCTGGTGCTGGCGCTCTGCGCCTGCGCGTTCGCCACCTTTATCGAGATGGGCAAGCTGCCGTTCGATCTCGCGGAAGCGGAGCAGGAATTGCAGGAGGGGCCACTCACCGAGTACAGCGGCTACGGCTTTGCGGTGCTGAAGTGGGGCATCAGCCTCAAGCAGCTGGTGGTGTTGCAGATGTTCGTCGGCGTTTTCTTCCCGTGGGGGCAGATGACGCACTTCTCTGCGGGCGGCCTGCTGCTGGCCGTTGTGGTGGCTGCGCTCAAGCTGCTTATCGGCGTGCTGGTGATTGCCCTGTTTGAAAACAGCATGGCGCGCCTGCGTTTTGTCGAAACGTCACGCATTACCTGGGCTGGTTTTGGTTTTGCATTTTTAGCGTTCGTCTCCTTGCTGGTGGCGTGATTAAAGAGAGTGTTTATGTCTGAAGAAAAGAAAGGTCAGCAGTATCTCGCCGCGTTGCATCAGGCTTTCCCGGGCGTGGTGCTGGAGGAGTCCTGGCAAACCAAAGACCAGGTAACCGTCACCATTAAGGTGAACTACCTCCCGGAAGTGGTGGAGTTTCTCTACTACCAGCAGGGCGGCTGGCTGTCGGTGCTGTTCGGCAACGACGAGCGTCAGCTGTGCGGCAACTATGCGGTGTACTACGTGATGTCGATGGAGCAGGGCGAGAAGTGCTGGCTCACCGTGCGCGTCGAAGTTGACCCGAACAAGCCGGAGTACCCGTCCGTCACGCCGCGCGTACCCGCCGCCGTCTGGGGCGAGCGCGAAGTGCGCGACATGTACGGCCTGGTGCCGGTTGGTCTGCCTGACGAGCGTCGCCTGGTGCTGCCGGACGACTGGCCGGATGAACTCTATCCACTGCGCAAGGACAGCATGGATTACCGCCAGCGTCCGGCCCCGACAACCGACAGCGAAACCTACGAGTTCATCAACGAGCTGGGCAGCAAGAAGAATAATGTGGTGCCGATCGGCCCGCTGCACGTCACCTCTGACGAACCGGGCCACTTCCGCCTGTTCGTCGACGGCGAAAACATTATCGACGCCGACTACCGCCTGTTCTACGTCCACCGCGGCATGGAGAAGCTGGCGGAGACCCGCATGGGCTACAACGAAGTCACGTTTCTTTCTGACCGCGTGTGCGGCATCTGCGGCTTTGCCCACAGCACCGCCTACACCACCTCGGTGGAGAACGGCATGGGGATCGTGGTGCCGGAACGCGCGCAGATGATCCGCGCCATTCTGCTGGAGGTGGAACGCCTGCACTCACACCTGCTGAACCTCGGCCTGGCCTGCCACTTCGTCGGCTTTGACTCCGGGTTTATGCAGTTCTTCCGCGTGCGTGAGGCATCAATGAAGATGGCGGAGATCCTCACCGGGGCGCGTAAAACCTACGGCCTGAACCTGATCGGCGGGATCCGCCGCGACCTGCTGAAAGACGACATGATCCAGACCCGCCAGCTGGCGCAGCAGATGCGCCGCGACGTGCAGGAACTGGTGGACATGCTGCTCAGCACGCCAAACATTGAGCAGCGCACCGTCGGGATTGGTCGTCTTGACCCGGAAATCGCCCGCGACTTCAGCAACGTCGGCCCGATGGTGCGCGCCAGCGGCCACGCCCGCGACACCCGCGCCGATCACCCGTTCGTCGGCTACGGCCTGCTGCCGATGACCGTGCACAGCGAGCAGGGCTGCGACGTCATCTCCCGCCTGAAGGTGCGCATCAACGAGGTGTTTACCGCGCTGAACATGATCGACTACGGCCTTGATAACCTGCCGGGCGGCCCGCTGATGGTGGAAGGCTTCACCTACATTCCAAACCGCTTTGCCCTCGGATTCGCCGAAGCGCCGCGCGGGGATGACATTCACTGGAGCATGACCGGCGACAACCAGAAGCTCTACCGCTGGCGCTGCCGTGCGGCGACTTACGCCAACTGGCCAACCCTGCGCTACATGCTGCGCGGTAACACCGTCTCTGACGCGCCGCTGATCATCGGCAGCCTCGACCCGTGCTACTCCTGCACCGACCGCATGACCGTCGTGGACGTACGCAAGAAGAAAAGCCAGGTGGTGCCGTACAAAGAGCTTGAGCGCTACAGCATCGAGCGTAAGAACTCGCCGCTGAAATAAGGACTCGTCATGTTTACCTTTATCAAAAAAGTGATCAAAACCGGCGCGCAGACCAGCAGTTATCCGCTGGAGCCGATCCCGGTGGATAAAAACTTTCGCGGCAAGCCGGAGCACAACCCGCAGCAGTGCATCGGCTGCGCGGCCTGCGTCAACGCCTGCCCGTCGAATGCCTTAACGGTGGAAACGGACCTGAAAACCGGCGAGCTGGCCTGGCAATTTAACCTCGGGCGCTGCATCTTCTGCGGCCGCTGCGAGGAGGTCTGCCCGACGGTAGCCATTCGCCTGTCTCAGGAGTACGAGCTGGCGGTGTGGAAAAAAGAGGATTTCCTCCAGCAGTCGCGCTTTGCGCTGTGCAACTGCCGCGTCTGCAAGCGTCCGTTCGCCGTGCAAAAAGAGATCGACTACGCCATCGCGCTGCTGAAGCACAACGGCGACGTGCGTGCGGAGCATCACCGTGAAAGCTTCGAAACCTGCCCGGAGTGCAAACGTCAGAAATGCCTGCTGCCGTCTGACCGCATCGATTTAACCCGTCATATGAGAGAGGCCAGCTGATGGAAAACTTACTCGGCCCGCGCGACGCTAACGGCATTCCGGTACCGCTGACGGTGGAGGAGTCCATCGCCAGCATGAAGGCGTCGCTGCTGAAAAAAATCAAACGCTCGGCCTACGTCTATCGCGTGGACTGCGGCGGCTGCAACGGCTGTGAGATCGAAATCTTCGCCACCCTGTCACCGCTGTTTGACGCCGAACGCTTCGGCATCAAAGTGGTGCCGTCCCCGCGCCACGCGGATATCCTGCTGTTCACCGGCGCGGTCACCCGCGCGATGCGCTCGCCTGCGCTGCGCGCCTGGCAGTCTGCGCCGGATCCGAAAATCTGCATCTCCTACGGCGCCTGCGGCAACAGCGGCGGCATCTTCCACGATCTTTACTGCGTCTGGGGCGGCACCGACAAAATCGTGCCGGTGGACGTTTACATTCCGGGCTGCCCGCCGACGCCCGCCGCCACGCTATACGGTTTTGCCATGGCGCTCGGCCTGCTGGAGCAGAAGATCCACGCCCGCGAGCCGGGCGAGCTGGACAACCAGCCAGCCACTCTCCTGCACCCGGATATGGTGCAGCCGCTGCGGGTGAAGATCGATCGCACGGCGCGCAGGCTGGCGGGTTACCGCTATGGCCGTCAGATTGCAGACGATTATCTGCGTCTGCTGAGCCAGGGCGACCATCAGGTGGCGCGCTGGCTGGAGGCCGAGAACGATCCGCGTCTCAATGAGATCGTGGCAAACCTGAACAGTATTGTGGATGAGGCGCGTATCCGATGAGTGAAACGGTGGTGTTCAGCCAGCTGAGTCGTAAGTTTATTGATGAGAACGATGCCACGCCGGATGCGGCGCAGCAGGTGGTCTATTACAGCCTGGCGATTGGGCACCACCTCGGGGTGATCGACTGCCTGGAGGCGGCGTTAAGCTGCCCGTGGCCCGAGTACCTGGCGTGGATCGCCACGCTGGAGGAGGGCAGCACGGCGCGGCGCAAAATGGAGGGCGTGCCGAAGTACGGTGAGATCGTCATCGACGCCAACCATATCACGATGCTCGCCAACGCCTTTGACGCGGCGCTGAGCAGGCAAAACCCGGCGCAGCAGGCGTGGAGCAAAACGCTGCTCGGCATGCTGCACGATATTCATCAGGAGAGCGCCATCTACCTGATGGTGAGGAGATTACGTGACTGACGTTTTACTGTGTGTCGGCAACAGCATGATGGGCGACGACGGCGCGGGCCCGCTGCTGGCGGAGATGTGCGCCGCGAACCCGCCGGGCAACTGGGTGGTGATTGACGGCGGCAGCGCGCCGGAAAACGACGTGGTGGCCATTCGCGAGCTGCGCCCGGACAGGTTGTTAATCGTCGATGCCACCGATATGGGGCTCAACCCCGGCGAGATCCGCCTGATTGACCCGGACGACATCGCGGAGATGTTTATGATGACCACCCACAACATGCCGCTGAACTACCTGGTGGATCAGATTAAAGACGACGTGGGTGAGGTGCTGTTTCTGGGCATTCAGCCGGACATCGTCGGGTTTTATTATCCGATGACGCCGCCAGTGAAAGAGGCGGTGGACGTGGTGTATTCACGGCTTGCAGGGTGGGTTGGGGACGGGGGTTTTCAGCCCCTCACCCCGGCCCTCTCCCCAGAGGGGAGAGGGTGAAAACCGCATCGAGCAGTTTGTAGGCCGGGTAAGGCAACGCCGCCACCCGGCAAAACAGGCTACGCCAGATCCGCCCCGTTACTCGCAATCACCTTCTTATACCACCAGAACGATTTCTTGCGCTTTCGATCCAGCGTGCCGTTCCCGGCGTCGTCGCGGTCGACGTAGACAAATCCATAGCGCTTGCTCATCTCCCCGGTTGAGGCCGAGACCAGGTCAATGCAGCCCCAGGTGGTGTAGCCCATCAGCGGGACGCCGTCCTCAATCGCGTCACCCATCGCACGGATATGCTCGCGCAGGTAGCTGATGCGGTAGTCGTCGTTGATCTCGCCGTTTTCATCAATGACGTCCTTCGCCCCGAGGCCGTTTTCCACCAGGAACAGCGGCTTCTGGTAGCGGTCATACATCATGTTCATGGTGATGCGCAGCCCGAGCGGGTCGATGCCCCAGCCCCACTCGCTCACCTGAATATGCGGGTTGCGCAGGGACTTCACGATGTTCGCCGCGCTGGTGTTGCCCGCGTTCATATCCGCCGACGCGCAGCGCGAGGCGTAATAACTGAACGAGACAAAGTCGACGGTGTTTTTCAGCAGGTCGTCGTCGCCGGGGTCTTTCACAATCACCACCCCTTTCTCGCGGAACACGCGGGCGGAGTAGGCCGGATAGCTGCCGCGCGCCTGCACGTCGATAAAGAACAGGTTCTCGCGGTCTTTCTCCAGTGCCATCCACACGTCTTCCGGCTTGCAGGAGTAGGGGTAAAAATTGCCGCCCGCCAGCATGCAGCCGACCTGGTTTTCCGGGTTCACCTCGTGGGCGATTTTGGTCGCCAGCGCGCTCGCCACCAGCTCGTGGTGCGCGGCCTGGTATTTCACCTGGTCTTCGTTTTCCCCTTCCTCAAACACCAGCCCCGCGCCGGAGAACGGGCTGTGCAGCATAATGTTGATTTCGTTGAAGGTCAGCCAATATTTCACCAGCCCGTTAAACGCCTCGAAGCAGGTGCGGGCGTAGCGGGCGAAGAAATCCACCATCTTACGGTTGCGCCAGGAGCCGTACTCCGTCACCAGGTGCATCGGCACGTCGAAATGGCAGAGCGTCACCAGCGGCTCGATGTTGTACTTTTTGCACTCCTCGAACACCGCGCGGTAGAAGGCAATGCCCTCCTGATTTGGCAACGGTTCGTCGCCGTTCGGGTAGAGGCGGCTCCAGGCAATCGAGGTGCGGAACACCGTAAAGCCCATCTCCGCCATCAGGGCAATGTCTTCTTTGTAACGATGGTAAAAATCAATCGCCTCGTGGCTCGGGTAAAATTCGTCGTCACGCAACGAAAACCGTTTTTCCTTGCCGACTTTTACCGCCAGACGGTTTGCGCCGTGGGGGATCATATCGACCGTTGTCAGTCCTTTGCCGCCTTCACGGTAAGCCCCTTCACTCTGGTTGGCGGCAAGCGCGCCGCCCCATAAAAATCCTTGTGGAAAAACAGACATTCTTACCTCGCTTTCAGTTTATGCTTCTGCTGCTTTGTTCTGTACCGGTGCGGTTTGCAGGGCGCGTGCTTTTTCGGCTTCGTCTTCTACCGGGATATCTTCAAACCCTAACAGCAGGGTCAGCACGAACGACAGCACCACAGCCAGACCCATCACGCCAAACACCCAGACGATGGTCATCGGGTTGGCCGGGTCGAAGAACTGCACGCTGGTGAACAGCCCCGGCGCTGCCATGGAGTGGCTGGCAAGACCGGCCATGCCGGCCACCGCGCCGCAGATAAAGCCGCTGATCAGGCTCGCAATCAGCGGACGTTTCAGACGTACCGCCACGCCGTACAGGGCCGGTTCAGAGATCCCCGCCATGATGGCGGAGGCCGCAGCCGCCAGCGCCGTCTGGCGCAGCTCCGGGTTTTTGGTTTTCCACGCCACCGCCAGCGATGAACCGCCGAGCGACAGGTTGGCGCCGATTTCCGACGGCATCACCATCCCTTCTTTGCCCGTTTCGGCAATGGTCTGGATGATGGTCGGCGTAAACACGCGGTGCATCCCGGTCATCACCAGTAGCGGCCACAGCGCGCCCATAATGGCAACGGAGAGCCAGCCCAGATAACCGTGAATGGTGTAGACCAGCGCGGAGATGGCGCTGCCGATCCAGATCCCGAGCGGGCCAATCAGTACGATGGCGAGCGGGGCGGCAATCAGCACGATCAGCATCGGCTTGAGGAAGTTTTTCGTCACTGCCGGGGTGATGCGATCCACCCAGCGTTCGATATACGACAGGCACCAGGTCATCACCAGGGCCGGGATAACGGTATAGGTGTATTTCACCGCCGTCACCGGAATTAAGGCAAATTCTACATGCTCGCCCTGCGCCGCTTTCGCCATCAGCTCGATAAAGCTCGGGTGAACCAGTACGCCCGCAATGGCTATCGCCAGGGACATGTTGGTTTTGAACTTCACCGCTGCGGAAGCCGCCACCATCAGCGGCAGGAAGAAGAACGCGCCGTCGCCAATAACGGTCAGGATCGTCAGCGTCGGGTCACCTTTGCCCAGCACGCCGGTCATCTCAAGGATCATCGCCAGCAGCTTGACCATCGACCCGCCGATGATCGCCGGGATCAGCGGAGACATGGTGCCGATCAGCGCGTCGAGGATCCCGGCGCCAATCCGGCGCAGCGTAAGCTTCTGTGGACCTTCCGCTACGGCAGGTTGCAGGTTGGCGGGCAGCAGGCTCACCACTTCACGGTATGCCTGGGACACGGTGTTGCCGATGATCACCTGGCACTGGTTGTCGTTGCGCACCACGCCGAGCACGCCGCTGATGCTTTTCAGACGCGCGGCGTCGGTAAGGCTTTCGTCTTTCAGAACGAAGCGCAGGCGCGTCATGCAGTGGGTGACGGCGATGATGTTCTCTTTACCGCCCAGCGCGCTAACCACGTCATTTGCCAGCGCAGCGTAATTTTTTGCCATCGGATGTGATCCTGTTATCGTTGTGAGAAGTGTAGGAAACCGGTTTCACATAATCATCATGAGTTTCTTTTAATGAAACAAGACCACTTTTTATACATTTTTTCGTTTCGTGATGACGATCACTCGTGGCCGAAAAAAGCGTGATAACGCCGCTGCGACAATTTTTCTGCGGTGAAGTACACTGCGGCTCATCAGATTTGAATGGAATAACACTATGACCACGATGCTGGAAGTGGCGAAGCGGGCAGGCGTGTCGAAAGCGACGGTCTCCCGGGTGCTGTCGGGGAACGGTTACGTCAGCCAGGAGACGAAAGACCGCGTGTTTCAGGCCATCGAAGAGAGCGGGTATCGCCCCAATCTGCTGGCGCGAAACCTGGCGACCAAACGCACCCAGACCCTGGGGCTGGTGGTGACAAACACCCTGTACCATGGGGTCTACTTTAGCGAGCTGCTGTTTAACGCCGCGCGGATGACGGAAGAGAAGGGGCGTCAGCTGATCCTGGCGGACGGCAAGCACAGCGCCGAAGAGGAGCGCGAGGCGATCCAGTACCTGCTCGACATGCGCTGCGACGCGGTGATCATCTACCCGCGTTTTCTGAGCGTGGAAGCGCTGGACGAAATTATTGAGAAATGCGAGCAGCCGATTATGGTGCTCAACCGCCGTTTGCGGAAAAACAGCAGCCACAGCGTCTGGTCCGATCATAAAGCGTCGTGTCAGGACGCAGTATCGCAGTTGATCGCGAAAGGCCACCGGGAGATTGCGTTTATCACCGGTTCGCTGGATTCCCCCACCGGCGTGGAGCGTCTTTCCGGCTACAAGGACGCGCTGGCGCAGCACGGCATTGCCCTGCGTGACGCGCTGATCGCCGAAGGGAAGTGGAGCCCGGCCAGCGGCGCGGCGGCGGTCTCTCAGCTGCTCACCCGCGGCGAAACGTTTACCGCGCTGGTGGCGAGTAACGACGATATGGCGATTGGCGCCATCAGGCAGTTGCACGAGAGCGGCGTCGCCACGCCGGGCGCGGTGTCCGTCATCGGCTTTGACGACGTGGCAATCGCGCCCTATATCGTGCCGTCCCTCTCCAGCGTGCGTATTCCGGTAACGGAGATGATCCAGGAGACCATCAGCCGCCTGATCTTCATGCTCGACGGCGGTGAGTTTAAGCCTCAGCAAACTTTTTCCGGCGAGCTTATCCTGCGCGGCTCCGTCATTGACGGCCCGCATCGCTGACGTCGACATCTGTCATCGTCACAAATGACGATGACAGATCCTCTTCTTTTTTATTTCGCTTTAAAATCAATGTATTAAATATTGGCACGGTTTATGAATAGCTTCGCGCATAACAGTTATGCCGGAGAAGCAGATGAACCGTTTTATTATGGCCGATGCCAGCAAATGCATTGGTTGCCGTACCTGTGAAGTGGCGTGCGTGGTGTCCCATCAGGCGGAGCAGGATTGCGCCTCCCTGACCCCCGACACCTTCCTGCCGCGCATCCACGTCATTAAAGGCGTGAATATTTCCACCGCCGCTATCTGTCGCCAGTGCGAAGACGCGCCGTGCGCCAACGTCTGTCCGAACGGGGCGATTAAGCGCGAGAAAGGCTTCGTGCATGTGATGCAGGAGCGCTGCATCGGGTGCAAAACCTGTGTGGTGGCGTGTCCGTATGGCGCGATGGAGGTGGTCGTTCGCCCGGTGGTGCGCAACAGCGGTATCGGGCTGAGCGTGCGCGCGGAGAAAGCCGAAGCCAATAAATGTGACCTCTGCTACCACCGCGACGCCGGTCCGGCGTGTATGGAAGCCTGTCCGACGCATGCGCTGGTCTGCGTCGATCGCGACAAGCTCGAACAGATGAGTGCCGAAAAACGCCGCCGTGCGGCGTTCGACACCTCGTCATCGCTGCTGTTTTAAGCTGCAATGCGCGTTAACGGCGTACAGCTTCGGGTGCGCGGCAAGGTGCAGGGGGTAGGATTTCGTCCCTTCGTCTGGCAGCTTGCACACCAGCTGGGGCTGGCGGGCGACGTGTGCAACGACGGAGAGGGTGTCCTGGTGCGTCTCGCGGGTAGTGGGGGTGACTTTACCGCGAGACTGCGCCAGGACTGCCCACCGCTGGCGCGCATCGACCGCGTTGAAACGCAGCCGTACAGATGGAATACGCTGCCGGACGAGTTTGTCATCCGCCACAGCGAGAGCGGGGCGATGGATACGCAAATCGTCCCGGATGCCGCCACCTGTCCCGCGTGCCTGGCGGAGATGCGCGATCCGCGCGAGCGCCGTTATCGCTACCCGTTTATCAACTGCACCCACTGCGGGCCGCGGTTTACCATTATCCGCGCCATGCCCTATGACCGCCCGGCCACGTCAATGGCGCCATTCCCGCTCTGTGTGCCCTGTGAAACGGAGTACCGCAACCCGGCTGACCGGCGTTTTCACGCCCAGCCGGTGGCCTGCCCGGACTGCGGGCCGCAGCTGGAGTGGCAAGCCGGGGATGCTGCCACCACCCGCGAATCGGCGTTAAGCGCGGCGGTGGAGAGATTGAAAAACGGCGGGATTGTGGCGGTCAAAGGGCTGGGCGGATTTCACCTGGTCTGCGACGCGCTTAACCCACAGGCGATTCGGAAATTGCGGGCACGCAAGCAGCGCCCGACCAAGCCGCTGGCGGTAATGATCCCGCATGCGAACGATCTGCCGGAGGCCATCCAGACGCTGTTAGGTTCACCCGCTGCGCCGATTGTGCTGACGCCAAAAGCCTGCCTTCCTGCGTTTCCTGAGGAGATTGCGCCGGGGCTGAATACAATTGGCGTGATGCTACCTGCGAACCCGCTCCAGCATTTGCTGATGTTGGACTGCCAGCGCCCGCTGGTGATGACCTCCGGCAACCTCAGCGGCCATCCACCCGCCATAAGCAACCAGCAGGCGCTGGAAGAACTCAGTGACATCGCTGACGGCTTCCTGCTGCACAACCGCGACATCCTGCAACGGATGGATGATTCAGTAATGGATCGGGACGGTGCGATGCTGCGTCGCGCACGCGGTTTTGTGCCGGATGCCATCACATTGCCCGCCGGATTCCGCGACATCTCGCCCATGTTATGCACCGGCGCGGAGATGAAAAATACCTTCTGCCTGGTACGTGGCAACCAGGCGGTGCCGAGCCAGCATTTTGGCGATCTGAGCGACGAGGGCGTAGAGGCGCAGTGGCGCAGTGCGCTCTCGACGATGCAGGACATCTACGCCTTCCAGCCAGAGCGTGTGGTGTGCGATGCCCATCCGGGATATCACGCCCGACAGTGGGCCCGGGCGCAGGCGCTGCCCGTTGAGACCGTGCTGCATCATCATGCGCATGCAGCAGCGTGTCTGGCGGAGAACGGCTGGCCGCTCGACGGCGGGGATGTTATTGCCCTGACGCTGGATGGGATCGGCATGGGTGAGAACGGCGCGCTGTGGGGCGGCGAGTGCCTGCGGGTGAACTATCGCGACTGCGAACCGCTGGGCGGTCTGCCAGCCGTTGCGCTGCCGGGGGGCGATCTGGCGGCAAAACAGCCGTGGCGCAATTTGCTCGCCCACTGTCTGGCGTTCGTACCTGACTGGCAGCAGTACCCGGAAACAGAGGCGGTACAGTGTCAAAACTGGCCGCTGCTGGCAACGGCAGTGTCGCGCGGTATCAATGCGCCGCGGGCCTCCTCCTGTGGTCGTCTGTTCGACGCCGTGGCCTGTGCGCTGGGCATTGAAACGCAACGCTATGAGGGCGAAGCCGCGTGCCGGCTGGAGGCGCTGGCCGAACGCTGTGCAGGGGTTGATCATCCGGTGACGCTCAAGACGGATAACCTTGCGCTGTTCTGGCAGCAGTGGCTGGCCTGGCGGGCGGAACCCGGCGAGCGCGCCTGGGCCTTTCACGATGCGCTGGCAAAAGGGCTGAGCGAACTGGCGGCAACGCATGCGCGCCGACGGTCGCTCTCTACGGTGTGCTTCAGCGGAGGTGTCCTTCACAACCGCCTGCTACGCGCGCGCTTTCGTCATTACCTTTCTGATTTCACGCTTCTTTTTCCTTCGCGCCTGCCCGCAGGCGACGGAGCGATCTCCTTCGGGCAGGCGGTGGTTGCTGCCGCCCGATCATGTTCACAAAGGATTTAAAATGTTACGACTTTTACGCAATGAACCTCGTGCAGCGTGCCTGCTGCTGGCTCTGGTGATGGCTAACCTGCTGGCCTGGGGGCTGGCGTGGCACACCTTTAGCGGCAGTACGGCGCTGATGGCGGCCAGCCTGCTGGCCTGGTGTTACGGACTGCGTCATGCGGTGGATGCCGACCATATCGCCGCGATTGATACCGTGACGCGTAAGATGATGCAGCAGGGCAAGCGCCCGTCCGGCGTGGGCGCATGGTTTTCCCTCGGACACTCCACCATCGTGGTGCTGGCCTCCATTGCCATCGCCGCCACCGCCACGGCGTTTCAGAAAAATATGGAATGGTTCCACGAAACCGGCAGCCTGATTGGCACCGCCGTCTCCGCCACCTTCCTGCTGGCGATGGCGCTGGTGAATATGGTGATCCTGCGCGGCGTCTGGCGCAGTTTTCAGGCACTGAAACACGGCAGGCCCGTGCAGGGCGACATCACGCTGCCTGCCCAGGGTGGCGTCATGAACTGGCTGTTCGGCAAAACCTTCCGCCTCGTCAATAAAAGCTGGCAGATGTATCTGGTGGGCTTCCTGTTTGGCCTCGGCTTTGACACGGCCACCGAAATCGGCGTACTGGGGATCTCCGCCGCCAGCGCCTCCAGCGGGATGTCGGTGTGGTCGATCATGATCTTCCCGGCGCTCTTCGCCAGCGGCATGGCGCTGGTGGATACGCTCGATAACCTGCTGATGGTGGGTGCCTACGGCTGGGCGTTTAACAAGCCGCAGCGCAAGCTGTACTACAACATGACCATCACCGGCACTTCGGTGGTGGTGGCGCTGTTTATCGGCGGGCTGGAAGCGCTGGGTCTGCTGATGGACAAGTTCGCCCTCAGCGGCGGCGTGTGGGATCTGATTGGCGCGGTGAACGATAACCTGGGCGACGCCGGGTTTGTGGTGGTCGGGCTGTTTGTCGCCTGCTGGCTGATCTCAATGGCGAACTACCGCTGGCGCGGTTATGACGCGCTGGTGGTGCGGTCCTGAACCACGCAGCCCTGTTTTTGCCCGGCGGCGCTACGCTTGCGCGGGCCTACAAGGTTTGCCGTTATGGTGTTGAGTAGGCCGGGTAAGCGGAGCGCCACCCGGCATGACGAGGGTTAAGCAGGTAACGATTTCAGCAGCGCGAAGGCCTCCTTCATTCTGTCTTCGCTGACCACAAAGGCGCGCATCTGACCGACAGTATCGGTGCCGCGAGCTACCATGCCCTGAGCCGAAAGGGCAATCTCCCAGTTCAGATCCTGACGCTGCGTTTCACCTGCGAGATGCAGCGGTAGTTCCGGCGTTTTTACCTTCACCAGCATGGCGGGTAATTTCACCGGGGCGTTGCCGCCGAGCAGGTTTTTCGCCAGGAACATGGCGCTTAACTGAATCGGTTGCAGGAACGGCAGCACCTGGCCGTTAATTTCCGCGCAGTCGCCCAGGGCATAAATGTCCGGCTGGGTGGTTTGCAGGTAGCTGTCTACCTTCACGCCGCGATTGATCTCTGCGCCTGCGCGGTGCGCCAGCGCGGTTTCCGGGCGCAGCCCCGTCGCCGCAATAACCACATCCACTTCCACCCTGCGGGTGCGGTCGAGCGTCGCACAAATGCCGGTTTCGGTTTTGCTCAGGCTCTGCAACTGCGATTTCAGCAGCAGATGCACGCCCATGTCGGTCAAACGATGCTGTAAGCGACTGCTTACTTCTGCCGGCATCAGCGCTGACAGAATGCTGGCCGCGTGGTCAACAAGGGTGACGGATTTTCCCGCCCGGCAGAAGTCCATCGCCAGCTCGGTGCCAATCAGCCCGCCGCCGACAATCATCACCCGCATGGCGTCGCGTAACAGGGTCTCGCTGGCCTGATACTCCTGCTGACTGTTGAGCGTGACCATCAACTCGCGGCCCTCAACCGGCGGCACAAACGCAGATGCCCCCGTCGCCAGCACTAGCTTGTCGTACTGCCAGGTTTTATCTTTCGCGTTCACCACGTGGGCGTCGGCGTCGATATCGGTGACCCAGGTGTACGGAAACAGACGCAGATTAAATTGTTCTGCAAACTCCCCCGCCGTCTGGCGGGTGAGATCGTCGGCGCGCTGATTTTGGCTAATGACGTGGCTTAAATCAGGCTTGTTGTACTCATCCATGCTGTCGGCGGCGATCACCGTCAACGGCACGTTAGCATCCTGTTTGCGGATATTTTTCACCAGCTGGCGGGCGGCAAAGCCCGAGCCGATAATGACGATGCCGTGGCTCATTTTGCCTCCGTTGCCAGTTCATCAAAGACGTCTTTTCCGAGGGAACATTCCGGGCAGAGGAAGTTGTCCGGCACCTCGCTCCACGGTGTACCCGGCGCGACATCCTGCAACGGCTCGCCCAGCTCGGGATCGTAAATCCACTGGCAGACGCTGCACTGCATGCAGGGGCCGAGGTCGGCAGCGGCAGGAGCGGCTTCTGCTACGGCTTCCGGCGCAGCAGCCGCGGCGGGTGCGGTTTCCGGCAGCGGCGCAAGCGCCCACTGGCGGGCAATGTCGCGACCGTGCTGGCGACAGATTTCCAGCGCGTCGAGATCCGGACGCCATTTCGCCTTCAGGCTCAGGGACATCTCAAAACCGGCATCCTGTAAACGGGTGGAGAGACGGTCTACCGCGCCGCCGCTCCAGCCGTGTGAACCAAAGGCGCTGGCGCGTTTGTTACGGAAGCGCAGGCCGGTCATCTCTTCCACCAGTCCGGCAATTTTCGGCATCATCACGTTATTCATGGTGGAGGTACCCACCAGCACGCCTTTGGAGCGGAAGACGTTGGTCAATACCTCATTCTTATCGCTGCGCGCCACGTTGAAGATTTTCACTGCCACGTTCGGGTCCACTTCGTTGATGCCCTGGGCAATGGCGTCCGCCATCATGCGGGTGTTGTTGGACATGGTGTCGTAGAAGATGGTGATGCGGTCTTCCTGATAGTCCGCCGCCCACTTCAGGTACAGCTCGACGATCTGGGTTGGATTTTCACGCCATACCACGCCGTGGGAGGTGGCAATCATATCCACCGGCAGGTTGAAGCCGAGGATCTCGGTGATTTTTGGCGTGACCAGACGGCTGAACGGCGTCAGGATGTTGGCGTAGTAGCGCTGGCACTGTTCGAACAGCTCGGTCTGATCCACTTCGTCGTTGAACAGACGTTCGTCGCAGTAGTGCTGGCCGAAGGCGTCGTTGCTGAACAGCACCGCGTCACCGGTCATGTAGGTCATCATGCTGTCCGGCCAGTGCAGCATTGGGGTTTCCACGAAGATCAGCTGTTTGCCGTTGCCGATATCCAGCGTGTCGCCGGTTTTTACAGTGTGGAAGTTCCACTCTGGATGGTGGTGGTGGCCGTTGATGGAGTCAATGGCATTGGTGGTGCAGTAGATCGGGGTATCCGGAATGTGGGACATCAGCTCGGTCAGCGCCCCGGCGTGATCCTCTTCCGCGTGGTTGATGATGATGTAGTCGATGTCATTCAAATCGATTTCGCTGCGCAGGTTCTGCACGAACTCGCGGCTGAATTTGTGATCGACGGTATCGATCAGGACGTTTTTACCTTCGCGAATGAGATAGCTGTTGTAGCTGCTGCCGCGCAGCGTTTTGTATTCCGTCCCGTGAAAATCACGTACTTCCCAGTCACGTTGACCCACCCAATGAATGTTATTTTTAACCAGAATAGACATAGCAACCTCAACTTAATACGGCGTTTTCAAATAAGATGACTGTCATATATCAAGTTGCGTGCCAGTTTTTTAACTCATTGAAAATAATGTATTTATATTTTTATTCTCCCTAATAGGTAGTCATTTTGACTATCTTAAAAATTGTCAATATGACACTATGTGTTGTCAAATTGACAGTGAGGCAGAGATGAGCTTTTCCGTAGATGTGCTGGCGAAGATCGCCATAGAACTGCAAACCGGTATTGGTCATCAGGACCGCTTTCAGCGGCTGATCTCCACGTTGCGCCACGTGCTGGACTGCGATGCCTCGGCGCTGCTGCGTTACGAAGGGCGGCAGTTTATTCCGCTGGCTATCGACGGTCTGGCGAAGGACGTACTCGGGCGGCGCTTTACCCTGGAGGGCCACCCGCGTCTGGAAACCATCGCCCGTGCGGGTGACGTGGTGCGTTTCCCGGCAGACAGCGATCTGCCCGATCCGTACGACGGCCTGATCCCCGGCCAGGAGAGCCTGAAGGTTCACGCCTGTATCGGCCTGCCGCTGTTTGCCGGGCAGAACCTGATTGGCGCGTTAACCCTCGACGGCATGTCGCCGGATCAGTTCGATACCTTCAGCGACGAAGAGCTACGGCTGATTGCCGCGCTGGCGGCCGGGGCGCTGAACAACGCCCTGCTGATAGAACAGCTGGAGAGCCAGAATATTCTTCCGGGTAGCCCGACGGCGTTTGAGCAGGTGGCGCACACCGAAATGATTGGCCTTTCGCCGGGCATGGCGCAGCTTAAAAAAGAGATTGAGATTGTCGCCGCGTCTGATTTGAACGTGCTGATCTTCGGGGAGACCGGCACCGGTAAAGAGCTGGTGGCGAAAGCGATCCACGAAGCCTCGCCCCGTGCGGTGAACCCGCTGGTGTATCTCAACTGCGCGGCGCTGCCGGAAAGCGTGGCGGAAAGCGAGCTGTTCGGACACGTCAAAGGGGCCTTTACCGGGGCGATCAGCAACCGCAGCGGCAAGTTCGAAATGGCTGATAACGGCACGCTGTTCCTCGATGAAATTGGCGAACTCTCCCTTTCGCTCCAGGCCAAACTGCTGCGGGTGTTGCAGTATGGCGATATTCAACGCGTGGGTGACGATCGCAGCTTACGCGTGGATGTGCGCGTGCTGGCGGCGACGAACCGCGATCTGCGCGAAGAGGTGCTGGCGGGCAATTTCCGCGCCGATCTGTTCCACCGTCTGAGCGTGTTCCCGCTCACGGTGCCGCCGCTGCGCGAGCGGGGCGATGATGTGGTGCTGCTGGCGGGCTTTTTCTGCGAACAGTGTCGGCTCAAAATGGGGCTTTCCCGCGTGGTGCTAAGCCCCGGCGCGAGGACGCACCTGCTGAGCTACGGCTGGCCGGGTAACGTGCGTGAACTGGAACATGCGATTCACCGCGCGGTGGTGCTGGCGCGGGCTACGCGTTCGGGGGATGAAGTGGTTATTCATGCGCGCCATTTCGCGCTGCATGAGGAAACGACGCCGTCCGTGAAGCCGGTGATACCTGAGAGCGTGAACGAAAACCTGCGCGAGGCGACGGATGCGTTCCAGCGTCAGATGATCACCCGCGCCCTGGAGCAGAATAACCGCAGCTGGGCGGCATGCGCGCGGGCGCTGGAGATGGACGTCGCCAACCTTCACAGGCTGGCGAAACGTCTGGGGCTTAAGGGTTAAATAATCCCCGCCTGGTAGAAGTCTTGCAGGTTGATCGCGCCGCACAGCCTGCCGTGCTCGTCCACCACCGGCGCAGCGGTGATTTTGCGCTTCATCAGCACCTCTTTGGCTTCAATGGCGCGGCTGTCGGCATTCAGCGTCAGCCCGCCCCGGGTCATTGCTTCGGATACCCGCGCCTCCAGCTTGCCGCCGCCCACCAGCCAGCGGCGCAGGTCGCCGTCGGTGAAGACGCCCTTCACCTGGCGGTCGTTGTCGCATACCGCAACCAGCCCCAGACCGGTGCGGCTCAGCTCCAGCATGGCGTCCATCACGCTGGTGTCGAGTTTGACCTGAGGAATGGCATCGTCCGTGCGCATCAGGTGGTGAACCTTGTTGAGCAGACGTGCCCCAAGCGCGCCAGCAGGATGGGAACGGGCGAAATCTTCCTCATTAAAACCGCGCGCCTGCATCACCGCCATCGCCAGCGCGTCGCCCATCATCAGCGTGTTGACGGTGCTGGAGGTCGGTGCCAGGTGCATCGGGCAGGCTTCGCGCTCAACGGAAATATCCAGCGTTGCTTTCGCGGCCAGCGCCAGCGGCGAACGGGATTTGCCGGTCATCGCTAACAGGGCTACCGATTTTTCTTGCAGGCGAGGGATGATGAGATCCAGCTCTTTGGCTGAACCGGAGTAGGAGATAAACAGCATCACGTCGCGGCTTTCGATCATCCCCAGATCGCCGTGCAGCGCTTCGGCAGGATGCACGAAGAACGCCGGAGTGCCGGTGCTGGCAAGCGTCGCGGCAATCTTCTTGCCGATATGACCGGATTTACCGATACCCGCCACGATCACTTTGCCCTCGCAGTGGATAATGGTGTTGGCTGCACGAACAAAATCCTCACCCAGACGCTCCGGCAGGCGGCTGGCTTCCTGTAGCTCCAGCAGCAGAGTCTGGCGGCCTGCGTTTAACAGAAAATCACTCATTTTTCTCTCCGGTTACGATCACGTCGATGCCCTTCGCTTCCAGCGCTTTTTTAAATGCCGGATCGATACCTGCGTCGGTAATCAGCTTATCGACGCTTTCAAGGCTACAGACAATGTTGGGGCTTTTACGGCCAAACTTCGACGAGTCCGCCATCAAAATCACTTCCCGCGCGGCGTTGCACATCGCTTTGCTGACGCTGAACACCTCGTTGAAGGTGGTCACGCCCGCGTTGAGGTCGATGCCGTCCGTGCCCATAAACAACTTATCGAAGCTGAAGTGGTCGAAGGCATTCTCCGCCAGCTGCCCGTGAAACGACGCGGATTTTTTACGGAAGGTGCCACCGGGCATCAGGATGGTCTGCTCGCTGTCGAACTCTGACAGGGCATTGACGATGTGCAAGCTGTTGGTCATCACGGTGATGTTATTAAAGCGGCTGAGCAGCGGGATCATCTGCAGGACGGTACTGCCAGCGTCGAGGATGATGGAATCGCCGTCCTGGATAAATTTGACCGCAGCTTCGGCAATCAGCGCTTTCTGGTGCGTATTAATCAGCGTCTTGTGATCGATAGGCGGGTCGGCTTCGTCTTTATTGAGCACCACGCCGCCGTATGTACGAATGACGGCGCCGGAGTTTTCGAGCAACACCAGGTCCTTGCGTATTGTCGTGCCGGTGGTGTCAAAGTAGTGGGCCAGATCCTCTACCGAGCACTTTCCCTGCTTTTGCAGATGCTCAAGTATGGCCGCCTGCCGCTGACGTGGTTTCATAGGCGCTTCGTTCCTTACGTTGCGAAATGATAATTCCGCAAGTTTATAACTTTCACAACGAAATTATCCATGTTTCAGATTAAGCGCTAATGATAGTGCATTCTGACAGAGTGAATCATGGGGGAAGATCACATCAGGTTGTAATTCATGCAGCAAAATGCCGTTGATCGCCTGGATTTTCACCGGGCGGGCAAAGACGGTCATGCCGCGCATGATGAGGGAATCGCAGACCTTATTGTTTTCATCCAGCGCAACAGCGACGACAACCCGCGGTTTGAAGCGTCCGCCGGAACGCCCGACGCCCACACGGCCTTTCTGGCACAGGGCGTCAAAGGCGCGGTTAAACTGATGGATTTGCCAGCCGCCAAACGCCATCTGGCAGATCCAGGCGAGGGCGGCGAAGGTGATTAATGCGGTTACCATATCGGCTCCTTGTTTTGTTCCCTCTCCCGGTGGGAGAGGGTTAGGGTGAGGGCATCAGGCCGCTCGATCAGAACATCACCTGCCCACCGGTGACGTTAATCGACTGCCCGGTGCAGTACGAGGCTTTCGGGCTGGCGTAAAACAGCAGCATGTTCAGCACGTCCTGATAATCACACCCGCGCTTGAGCGGCACTTTGTCGATGTAGTACTGCTCCACTTCTTCAGCTTTGATGCCGAGCTTGGAGGCGTACTGCGGAAGCAGGGACTGGAACATCGGCGATTTCAACAGGTTACCCAGCATCAGCGAGTGAACGGTGATGCCGTATTCGGCCAGATCCAGCGCCAGAGACTGCGTCAGCCCCACGCCGCCAAACTTCGCCGCGCTGTAGCCGGAGTTGTGCTTGCTGCCCACTTTCCCGGATTTCGAGTTGATCTGAATGATGCGCCCCTGAATACCATCGCGGATCATCAGCCGGGAAAACTCACGGGCGCAGAGGAAATAGCCCACCAGATTCACCTGCAACGAGCGGTCAAAATCCCCCAGTTCGAAATCGCTGATAAAGGCCGCTTTCGCGATCCCCGCGCTGTAGACCAGCAGGTCGATACGCCCAAATATCTCGTCCACGCCGCGGGCCAGCGCCATCACGCTCTGCTCGCTGGTGGCGTCGGCACCAAATCCGTACGCCATCCCTTCGCCAAACTCGGTGTTGATGGCGTCCGCCACACGGGCGGCTTTTTCACTCTGAATGTCCACTACCGCCACGCGATAACCCTCTGCGGCAAGCCCACGGCAGAGGAACTCGCCTAAGGTTTGTCCCCCACCAATGACAACGGCAACCTGACTCATGTGTTTCTCCTTAATTACGCAACAAATTTTAACGTACAGCCTGGTGTGACAGCCTGCGGAACCGGCCCCTCAACGTGAACCGTGCCGGGATACTCCGCCTGCGGCTGCCCGTCAAAACGCAGGGTGATGTGCCCCAGCTCGCGCAGGTTTTGTTCAGCGACGTCGCCGACGGCGGTCACGGCATAGCGCGCCTCGCCCAGCTCAAGCTGGCTCCCGGCCTTCAGCTCGCCGTTTAGCTCGCCGTGGCAGTGGATAAAGCAAAACTCTTCGATATCCGCAGGCGCCCCTTCGCGGAAGGTGATCAGCATCTGGTCGCTCAGCGCATCGGCCGCGCTCTGGCCGATGCGGGTAATGGTGGTCTGGTAAATCACGGTCATGGCAGGAACCTCTTATTGATAAATAAAGCCGGAGACAAACCAGGCAATCAGCACCGTGGGCGCGCCCGTCAGGAAGCGGCTCACCAGCACGGAGGGGACGCCCACGCGCACGGTGTCCTGACGTGCTTCGGCCAACGACAGCCCGACGGGGATGAAGTCGCACGCCGCCTGAGCGTTAATGGCGAAAAGGGCTGGCAGAGCGAGGTGCGGGGGAATGTTGCCCAGACCAATCTGTACGCCAATCAGCACGCCGATGACTTGGGCAATCACCGCGCCCGGGCCGAGAAACGGCGACAGCAGCGGGAAGGAGCAGATCAGCGCCAGCGTCACCAGGCCGAGCGGGTGGCTGGCGAGCGGGGCGAGGCCGTGGGCAATCCAGTCGCCGAGGCCGGAGGCCATGATGATACCGATCAGCGCCGAGACGAACGCCATAAACGGCAGAATGGTTTTCAGCACCGTGTCGATGGTGTCGCGCCCGGACTGGAACAGCACCGCCACGGCGGACCCCATCCCCATCCCGACCTTCGCCAGCAGGCCATCGCTCTGCTCGGTGATTTTTTTGCTGGTGTCGTACTCGCGCGGGGCCGCTTTTTGCGGCGCGGATGTGCCATTCACCAGCGTGATGTTGTCCTCCTTCACCCCAGAGACATAAATATCCTCAAGGATGTACTGCGCCAGCGGGCCGGATTTCCCGGTGGAGTGAATATTTACCGTCGGAATGCGGCGCTTCGGATAGATGCCGCAGCGCAGCGTGCCGCCGCAGTCGATCACCGCCACGCCGATTTCCGCTTCCGGCGGTTCGCCTTCCTTGAAGCCGTCGACCGCTTCCCAGCCCGTCAGCTCGTGCAGCCTGTCGACGATCGCCGGGCGCGTGCCTGCGGTGATGTACACAATCTTTTTGCCTTCGGTGGCGTCGAACTCCAGCGGGCCGCCCCAGCCGCCCGTGCCTTTCTCAATGCGGATCCGGTTCATGCTGTGGCTCCTGAAAGATGGACTTTCTGTTCAAGCTGGATGCCCATTTTTTTCTCAAAAATGGCGGTGGTGAGATCCGTCACCCAGCCGCGGAAGAAGTTGGTGACCAGACCGACCAGCAGGTAGCTCACCGCCAGCGGGCCGAGCGGCAGGCCAAGCGTGGTAAGGCCGCTGGCGATCCCGAGATAAACGAACAGCTCGCCGGGGTTGATGTGCGGGAACAGGCCGTTCATGGAATGGCAGCTGTAGGAGGCGGCGGCGTAATAGCTCGGCTTGTACTTCTCTGGCATAAAGCGGCCGAGGCTTAAGGTCATCGGGTTGCAGAACACAAAGGTGCCGATGAAGGGCAGGATCAGGTAGCGGGACAGCGGGTTTCCGGCGCAGCGCTGGGCGAAGCGTTCAATACGCTGCTGGCCGATAAAGTTAATCAGCGCGTTCATGATTACCAGCAGGCTGATCAGCAGGGGCAGGATCCCGGTCACCATGCCGGTGAATACCTCGCCGCCTTTCTGAAAAAGCCCGATGAACCACTCGGCGCCGTGGGTGATGGTTTCTATCATTCTTCTCTCCTGTAGGGCGTTTGTTTTTGTCTGTTCGGGGCTAATAATAATCAAATTGAAAGCTTTTAAAGTGTTAAATAGATCTCACAATAAAAGAAAAATGGATTAATTTGAAAGATAATTGGTGGGGCGAATGATTTTCGATGGAAAAAAGCGCGGATTTGCGTTGGGGAGGTGTGTACCGCTTCCTTGAGGTGTTGCGGATGCTTTACCATACTGGGTTCTTACCGAACTCGTTAAATGGATGCCACATGTTCAAGCGTCGTTATGCAGCGCTGTTACCTGCGCTTATTCTCCTGTCCGCCTGTAGTAGCAAACCCAGGACTGAAGCTGTTCAACAAACGGCGGGCGCGCCTTCCGGCGGGTTCCTGCTTGAGCCGCAGCACAATATGATGCAGATGGGCGGCGACTTCGCGAATAACCCTGCGGCCGAACAGTTCATCGATAAAATGGTGAGCAAGCACGGTTTTGATCGCCAGCAGCTGCATGCCATTTTGTCTCAGGCGAAGCGTCTGGACTACGTGCTGCGCCTGATGGACAGGCAGGCGCCGACGGCCCAGGTGCCGACCGGGCCAAACGGGGCGTGGCTGCGCTATCGCAAACAGTTTATTACCCCGGACAACGTGCAAAATGGCGTGGTGTTCTGGAATCAGTATGAAGACGCCCTGAATCGTGCGTGGCAGGTCTATGGCGTGCCGCCGGAGATCATCGTCGGTATTATTGGGGTCGAGACTCGCTGGGGACGCATTATGGGTAAAACCCGCATCCTCGATGCGCTGGCGACGCTCTCCTTCAACTACCCGCGCCGCGCCGAGTATTTCTCCTCTGAACTGGAAACCTTCCTGCTGATGGCGCGAGACGAACAGGACGATCCGTTAGATCTGAAAGGGTCGTTCGCCGGTGCGATGGGCTACGGCCAGTTTATGCCGTCCTCCTATAAGCAGTACGCGGTAGATTTTAACGGGGATGGTCACATCAACCTGTGGGATCCCGAAGACGCCATTGGCAGCGTGGCCAACTACTTCAAAGCGCACGGCTGGACGCCGGGCGGCCAGGTGGCGGTGCAGGCAAACGGCGAGGCGTTTGGTCTGGAAAACGGATTTAAAACCAAATACAGCGTGGCGCAGCTGGCAGCGGCAGGCTTAACGCCGTCGCAGCCGCTGGGCAATGTTGACCAGGTGAGCCTGCTGCGCCTGGATGTCGGAACCGGTTATCAGTACTGGTTCGGACTGCCGAACTTCTACACCATTACCCGCTACAACCACAGCACGCACTATGCGATGGCGGTGTGGCAGCTGGGGCTGGCGGTGTCTCAGGCGCGTGTGCCGGCAGCGTCACCGTTTAGCCAGTAAGTTACCCCGACGGGTAGGCCGGGTAAGGCAACGCCGCCACCCGGCATGGCTGCCCACACGGTGCGGCCTGATGCCCTCACCCTGACCCTCTCTCACGGGAGAGGGAAGTTTGCAGAAACATTTCGCCACATTCCCATTTCACTCCCGCCGTTTACATCTTAATCGTCTTTCATTATTGTTATGTTATAACATAATTTTTAATTGAGATATCCATGTCCCTGTTTTCTCTCTCATCCCCGGTTCGTCTGCTGCTGGCGCTGATGCTCATTCTGTTTCTCGGCCTGGCCGTGCGCTGGGCGGTGGCGTTGCCATGATCGTGATGAACGACCTGGTGGCGGGTTACGATCGCCAGCCCGTTACGCGCGCACTGTCCGGCGTGATTGAACGCGGGAGCATGACCGCCATCGTCGGGGCCAACGGCTGCGGCAAATCCACGCTGCTGAAAACGCTCGCTGGCTTTCTTCCGCCCGTCAGCGGTACGTTTCGCTGGCAGGGGAGACGTCCGGTGGTGGGCTGGCTGGCGCAGCGTCACGCGCTGGAGGCGCAATTTCCTCTGACCGTGCAGGACGTGGTGAGCATGGGCTGCTGGCCAGAAATCTCGCTATTTGCCGGTTTTCGTCGGGATACCCGCATGCGCATTGCCGGCGCGCTTGAGCGCGTGGGGCTGGCGTCCATGGCGTTATCCACCATCGATGAACTCTCCGGCGGGCAATTCCAGCGCATGCTGTTTGCCCGCGTTTTAGTGCAGCAGGCACCGCTGGTGATGCTGGACGAACCCTTCACCGGCGTCGATGAAGCGACCTGCAACGTGCTGATGGATCTGATGCTGGAGATGTATATGCAGGGGCAGACCCTGCTGGCGGTTCTGCATGACAGCGAGCGCGTAGCACGTCACTTCCCGCAGACGTTACGTCTGGACGCTGATATTCCCCAATGGAAAACCGAGCGGGTGAGGGTGGCATGATCTGGCATACATTCTTCCAGCCGTTTATTGAGTACGGCTTTATGCGCCGTGCGCTGGTGGTTTGCCTGGCGCTCTCCGTCAGCACCACGGCGCTGGGCGTATTCCTTCAGCTGCGTCGGATGAGCCTGATGGGGGACGCCCTTTCTCATGCCATTTTGCCGGGTGTCGCGGTGGGCTATCTGCTCAGCGGTATGTCGCTGCTGGCAATGACTGTCGGCGGGTTTATTGCCGGGATCGCCGTTGCGCTGGTGGCCGGGCTGGTCAGCCGCCGCACGCCCCTTAAAGAGGATGCCAGCTTCGCGGGGTTTTACCTGGGTTCCCTGGCGCTGGGCGTCACGCTGGTGTCGCTGCGCGGTTCAAATGTCGATCTGCTTCATCTTCTGTTTGGCTCCATTCTCGCCGTGGATAGCGCGTCAGCCCTGTTCGTGACGGGCGTTTGCATGTTCACGCTCCTCACGCTGGCGATGTTTTATCGTGGGCTGGTCAGCGAAGCGTTCGATACCGCGTGGTTGCAGGTGAACGCGCGCTGGCTGCCCGGGATGTTACACGGTCTGTTTCTGGCGCTGCTGGTGCTCAACCTGGTGGCCGGTTTTCAGGTGCTCGGCACGTTGATGGCCGTCGGGCTGATGATGTTGCCCGCCGTGGCGGCACGCTGCTGGGTGCGCACCCTGCCAGGGTTACTTCTGATGGCGGGTATCAGCGGTATTTTTTGCGCGTGGCTGGGCTTAAGCCTTTCCTGGGCAGTGAGTCTGCCCGCCGGGCCCTCCATTGTGCTGACCGCCAGCGCATTGTTCTTTATTTCCGTTTTATTTGGCACGCGCAGCAGGCTGGCGGATAGCCTGCGGGCGCTTTTTTAACGCAAGGGGAAACGATGAAACGTACAGGGTTAGCCGTGGCGCTCGCGCTCGGCATGATGACGCACGGCGTAATGGCGAAAACGCTTAATGTGGTGACCAGCTTTTCCATCCTGGGAGACATCACGCAGCAGGTTGGCGGCGATCGTGTGAAGGTGACGACGCTGGTGGGGCCGGACGGTGATCCCCATACTTTCGAACCCTCGCCCAAAGACAGCGCGGCGCTGAGTAAAGCCGACGTGGTGGTGGTCAATGGGCTGGGGCTGGAAGGCTGGCTCGATCGTCTGGTGAAAGCCTCCGGATTCAAAGGCCAGCTGGTGGTTGCTTCGGACGGCGTGAAAACGCACACGCTGGAAGAGGACGGTAAAACCGTGACCGATCCGCACGCGTGGAACAGCGCGGCGAACGGCGCGCTGTATGCGCAAAATATTCTCTCTGGGCTGGTGAAGGCCGATCCTGAAGATACGGCGGCGCTTGAAGCTACCGGTAAACCCTATATTGCGCAGCTCTCTCAGCTGGACGGTTGGGCTAAAAAGCGTTTCAGCGACATCCCACAGGCGAAGCGCAAAGTGCTGACCAGCCACGACGCCTTCGGCTATTTCAGCCGCGCCTACGGCGTGACGTTTATGGCGCCGCAGGGGCTGTCGTCTGAGAGTGAAGCCAGCGCGGCGCAGGTAGCGGAGATCATCAATCAGATTAAAGCTGACGGCGTGAAAACCTGGTTTATGGAAAACCAGCTTGACCCGCGCCTGGTGAAGCAGATTGCGACCGCCACGGGCGCCCTGCCGGGCGGTGAACTTTACCCGGAAGCGCTGTCCGCGAAGGGCGGCGTGGCGGACACCTACGTCAAGGCGTTTTGCCACAATGTGGACACCCTCGCTAACAGCATGAAATAAGCGTCTCTCTGGCCGGTGCGCCCGCATCGGCTTTTTTCTGAAGCCCCCTCGTAAAACCCGACGCGCATCCCCATATTTGATGAGAAAGTGCTATCTTGTGCTGCATGTTTTTCTAAGGCCTGGAGCGAGAATGACTGACCATGAATTGATGCAGCTAAGCGAAGTGGTGGGGCTGGCGCTGAAACAGCGCGGCGCGACTCTTACGACCGCAGAATCCTGCACCGGCGGCTGGGTGGCGAAAGCAATTACCGATATTGCTGGCAGTTCCGCCTGGTTTGAACGCGGCTTTGTGACCTACAGTAACGAGGCTAAAGCGCAGATGATTGGCGTGCGTGAAGCCACGCTTGAGCAGCATGGCGCGGTCAGCGAGCCGGTGGTGATCGAAATGGCGATTGGCGCGCTGAAAGAGGCGCGCGCAGATTACGCTATCTCCATCAGCGGTATCGCGGGGCCGGACGGCGGCAGCGACGTGAAGCCTGTCGGCACCGTCTGGTTTGGCTTTGCCACCTCAAAAGGTGAAGGGATCACCCGCCGGGAATGCTTCAGCGGCGATCGCGAAAGCGTGCGTCGTCAGGCAACGGAATACGCGTTAAAAACGCTCTGGCAACAATTTCTACAAAATACTTGATACTGTATGACTATACAGTATAATTGCCTCAACAGAACAGAAGTCCATGGTGAAGCGCAGTTGCTTCTCCCGGCATGACAGGAGTAATAATGGCTATCGACGAAAACAAACAGAAAGCGTTGGCGGCAGCACTGGGCCAGATCGAAAAGCAATTCGGTAAAGGCTCCATCATGCGCCTGGGTGAAGACCGTTCCATGGACGTGGAAACTATCTCCACTGGTTCGCTTTCTCTTGATATCGCACTGGGCGCTGGCGGTTTGCCGATGGGCCGTATCGTAGAAATCTACGGTCCGGAATCCTCGGGTAAAACCACCCTGACGTTGCAGGTTGTTGCGGCGGCACAGCGCGAAGGTAAAACCTGTGCGTTTATCGATGCCGAGCACGCGCTGGACCCGGTCTATGCCCGTAAACTGGGCGTTGATATCGACAACCTGCTGTGCTCACAGCCGGACACCGGCGAGCAGGCCCTGGAAATTTGTGACGCGCTGGCGCGCTCAGGTGCGGTTGACGTGATCATCGTCGACTCCGTTGCGGCGCTGACGCCAAAAGCAGAAATTGAAGGTGAAATCGGTGACTCTCACATGGGCCTCGCGGCACGTATGATGAGCCAGGCGATGCGTAAGCTGGCGGGTAACCTGAAGCAGTCCAATACGCTGCTGATCTTCATCAACCAGATCCGTATGAAAATTGGTGTAATGTTCGGTAACCCGGAAACCACCACCGGCGGTAACGCTCTGAAATTCTACGCTTCTGTCCGTCTGGATATCCGCCGTATCGGCGCGGTGAAAGAGGGGGATAACGTCGTCGGTAGCGAAACCCGCGTGAAGGTTGTGAAGAACAAAATCGCAGCACCGTTCAAACAGGCTGAATTCCAGATCCTCTACGGCGAAGGTATCAACTTCCTCGGCGAGCTGGTTGACCTGGGCGTGAAAGAGAAGCTGATTGAAAAAGCGGGCGCATGGTACAGCTACAACGGTGACAAGATTGGTCAGGGTAAAGCGAATGCTATCTCCTGGCTGAAAGAGAACCCGGCGGCGGCGAAAGAGATTGAGAAGAAGGTGCGTGAACTCCTGCTGAGCAACCAGGACTCTAAACCTGATTTCGTGGTCGACGGCGCGGATGCTGAAGAAACCAACGAAGACTTTTAATCCTCTCGGATAAAAATGAAGGGCTGCTGATGCGGCCCTTTTTGCATTTCTGAATCGACAGGTTTTTTATGAGTGAACCGACATCACGCCGACCAGCCTACTCACGCTTGCTGGATCGGGCCGTGCGTATTCTTGCCGTGCGTGACCATAGCGAACAGGAGCTGCGGCGGAAACTGTCAGCGCCCGTCATGAGCAAAAACGGTCCGGAAGACATTGATGCCACCGCGGAAGATTATGACCGCGTGGTTGCCTGGTGCTACGAGCATCACTATCTGGATGACGGCCGTTTTGCCGCTCGCTTTCTTGCCAGCCGTGGTCGTAAAGGCTATGGGCCAGCGCGTATCCGCCAGGAGCTGAACCAGAAAGGTGTAGCCCGTGAATCGATTGAAAAAGCCATGCGCGAAAGTGAAATCGACTGGTGCGAACTGGCGCGTGAGCAGGCGGTACGAAAGTACGGTGAGCCGCTGCCGCGTGAATTTTCAGAAAAAGTTAAAATCCAGCGCTTTTTGCTCTACCGCGGCTTCCTGATGGAAGATATTCAGGATATCTGGCGTAATTTTACCGATTGAACGCATGCGGGATTTTACTTCCCACTAAAGAAAACTTATCTTATTCCCACTTTTTCCAGTAGCTGGTCCGTCCAACTGTTTACAGATACAGATCTGCTGCGACATTTCGTTAGCTTGATTTCAGGATAATTATGAGCAAGAGCACCGCTGAGATCCGTCAGGCGTTTCTCGATTTTTTCCATAGTAAGGGACACCAGGTTGTTGCCAGCAGCTCCCTGGTACCGAACAATGACCCGACTCTGCTGTTTACCAACGCCGGGATGAACCAGTTCAAGGATGTGTTCCTTGGTCTCGACAAGCGTAATTATTCCCGCGCCACAACCTCACAGCGTTGCGTGCGTGCGGGCGGTAAACACAACGATCTGGAAAACGTCGGTTACACCGCGCGCCACCACACTTTCTTCGAAATGCTGGGTAACTTCAGCTTCGGCGACTACTTCAAACACGACGCCATTCAATATGCGTGGGAACTGCTGACCGGTGAAAACTGGTTTAATCTGCCGAAAGAGCGTCTGTGGGTGACCGTGTATGAGACCGATGACGAAGCGTTCGACATCTGGGAAAAAGAAGTGGGTATCCCTCGCGAACGTATCATCCGTATCGGTGACAACAAAGGCGCGCCTTACGCGTCTGATAACTTCTGGCAGATGGGTGACACCGGCCCTTGCGGTCCGTGCACCGAGATCTTCTACGATCATGGTGACCACATCTGGGGCGGCCCTCCGGGAAGCGCGGAAGAAGATGGCGATCGCTACATTGAGATCTGGAACATTGTCTTCATGCAGTTCAACCGTCAGGCCGACGGCACCATGGAGCCGCTGCCAAAACCGTCCGTAGATACCGGTATGGGTCTTGAGCGTATCGCGGCCGTTCTGCAACACGTTAACTCCAACTATGAGATTGACCTGTTCAGCACCCTGATCAAAGCCGTTGCCGAAGTGACGGGCGCAACCGATCTGAACAACAAATCACTGCGCGTTATCGCAGACCATATTCGTTCCTGTGCGTTCCTGATTGCTGACGGCGTTATCCCGTCGAATGAAAACCGTGGCTATGTGCTGCGTCGTATCATTCGTCGTGCGATCCGTCATGGCAACATGCTGGGCGCGAAGGACACCTTCTTCTATAAACTCGTTGGGCCACTGATTGGCGTGATGGGCTCTGCCGGTGACGAGCTGAAACGCCAGCAGGCGCAGGTTGAACAGGTTCTGAAAACCGAAGAAGAGCAGTTTGCCCGTACGCTGGAGCGCGGACTGGCGCTGCTGGACGACGAGCTGGCGAAACTCAAGGGCGACACGCTGGATGGCGAAACCGCTTTCCGCCTGTACGACACCTACGGCTTCCCGGTTGACCTGACGGCGGACGTTTGCCGCGAGCGCAACATCAAAGTTGACGAAGCAGGCTTTGAAGCCGCAATGGAAGAGCAGCGTCGTCGTGCGCGTGAATCCAGCGGTTTTGGCGCGGACTACAACGCGATGATCCGCGTTGATAGCGCGTCTGAATTTAAAGGCTACGAAGAGCTGGCTCTGACCAGCAACGTGACCGCGCTGTTTGTTGACGGTAAAGCCGTAGACAGCATTAGCGCAGGTCAGGACGCGGTTGTTATCCTGGATAAAACACCGTTCTATGCGGAATCCGGCGGCCAGGTTGGCGATAAAGGCGAACTGAAAGGCAATGGCTTCAGCTTCAGCGTAAGCGATACCCAGAAATACGGTCAGGCAATTGGTCACCAGGGCAAACTGGTTTCCGGTTCTCTGAAAGTGGGCGAGGGCGTTCAGGCCAACGTTGACGAAGCTCGCCGCGCGCGCATTCGTCTGAACCACTCGGCAACCCACCTGATGCACGCAGCCCTGCGCGAAGTGCTGGGTACGCACGTTGCACAGAAAGGTTCTCTGGTTAACGACAAAGTGCTGCGTTTCGACTTCTCGCATTTTGAAGCGATGAAGCCGTCTGAAATTCGTGCGGTGGAAGACCTGGTGAATGCCCAGATCCGCCGTAACCTGCCAATCGAAACCCACATCATGGATCTTGAGGCAGCGAAGAAGAAAGGTGCGATGGCGCTGTTTGGCGAGAAATATGACGACCGCGTTCGCGTGCTGAGCATGGGCGACTTCTCTACCGAACTGTGTGGCGGTACTCACGCATCCCGCACCGGTGACATCGGCTTGTTCCGCATCGTTTCCGAGTCGGGTACGGCGGCAGGCGTGCGTCGTATTGAGGCGGTGACCGGGGAAGGTGCAATTGCCAGCCTGCATGCGCAGAGCGACCAGCTGCACGAGATCGCGCAGCTGCTGAAAGGCGATAGCCAGAACCTGGGCGAGAAAGTGCGTGTCGCGCTGGATCGTACCCGTCAGCTGGAAAAAGAACTCCAGCAGCTGAAAGAACAGGCTGCGGCGCAGGAGAGCGCAAACCTCTCCAGCAAAGCGGTAGACATTAAGGGCGTCAAACTGCTGGTCAGCGACCTGGCGGGCGTTGAGCCTAAGATGCTGCGTACCATGGTCGACGATCTAAAGAACCAGCTTGGTTCGACGGTTATCGTGCTGGCAACGGTCGCAGAGGGTAAGGTTTCTCTGATTGCGGGCGTCTCTAAGGATGTGACGGATCGTGTCAAAGCAGGGGAACTGATTGGCATGGTCGCCCAGCAGGTGGGTGGCAAAGGTGGCGGTCGTCCGGACATGGCGCAAGCCGGTGGTACGGATGCGGCGGCACTTCCCGCGGCATTAGCCAGCGTTGAAAGCTGGGTAAGCGCGAAACTGTAATAACTACAAAGCACAAGCAGACGCCATAGCGGTAACGTTATGGCGTCTTGCTCACTGCGCTATCGATAACGATAAAGTCAGGTTGAGTTTGTGTATATCGGCTAAACTTACGTTTAACAGAATGTGATGCCGTGACTGCTTACACTTTACGTGTTTGTCATCGCTTACTTTTTGGCGTTATATGATGGATAATGCCGGGATACAAGAGACCCGACTCTTTTAATCTTTCAAGGAGCAAAGAATGCTGATTCTGACTCGTCGAGTTGGTGAGACCCTCATGATTGGGGATGAGGTCACCGTGACAGTTTTAGGGGTAAAGGGTAACCAGGTACGTATTGGTGTTAACGCTCCTAAAGAAGTATCTGTCCACCGTGAAGAGATCTACCAGCGTATCCAGGCTGAAAAATCCCAGCAGTCCAGTTACTGATATTGTCGCGTCTCGCTGTCGGGCGAGACGCAACCCTCCCGCTATTTTTCCTGCATAAAGTTACCGTTCTATTTCAAACGCTTCGTTTTTGACCACTCTCATAATCTTATCTCATCCAAATGACGCGCTTCTCTCAACACAATTCTGTGAAGATGCCTGCAAAATCCGCTTATAAAACACTCTCTTTGCGGCTTTTACATGCGAATTGCGTGCGAATTGTGCAAACGAAAAAAGCATGTGGAAAATTGTTTGACTTATAAGTCCCAGAAAGTAATATATGCGCCACGCAGCGACGAGAAGCTCTTAACGAGTTGCTCGAAGCACTCGAAAGAGGCGTTGTGTGGTGAGGTGGCCGAGAGGCTGAAGGCGCTCCCCTGCTAAGGGAGTATGCGGTCAAAAGCTGCATCCGGGGTTCGAATCCCCGCCTCACCGCCATTTTGCATCCGTAGCTCAGCTGGATAGAGTACTCGGCTACGAACCGAGCGGTCGGAGGTTCGAATCCTCCCGGATGCACCATCTATTACTTCATATTGCTTTCGAAGTGATATGAATATCGAGCAGTACAGTAGTAAATCCCGATGCATCCGTAGCTCAGCTGGATAGAGTACTCGGCTACGAACCGAGCGGTCGGAGGTTCGAATCCTCCCGGATGCACCATTTTTTACTTCATATTGCTTTTGAAGTGATATGAGTATCGAGAAGTACAGCAGTAAATCCCGATGCATCCGTAGCTCAGCTGGATAGAGTACTCGGCTACGAACCGAGCGGTCGGAGGTTCGAATCCTCCCGGATGCACCATTTTTTAATTCATATTGCTTTTGAAGTGATATGAGTATCGAGAAGTACAGCAGCAAATCCCGATGCATCCGTAGCTCAGCTGGATAGAGTACTCGGCTACGAACCGAGCGGTCGGAGGTTCGAATCCTCCCGGATGCACCATCTCTTCTTGTGATCCCCTTCGATGTTTAGTTCTTAATCACTCTCATTGTTATCACTTCGCAATCAGCGACAAAAATCCCCTTTTACGATAAAGTAATGCTTTGTTAATCGTTTAGCGAGAGCACGATGTACGCACAGTATGACGGTTTGATCTTCGACATGGACGGCACCCTCCTGGATACCGAACCCACGCATCGTCAGGCCTGGACCGAAGTCCTGGGCCGTTACGGTATGCGTTTCGATTTACAGGCGATGATTGCCCTCAACGGATCGCCCACCTGGCGTATCGCACAGGCCGTGATTGAGCTGAATCAGGCCGATCTCGACCCGCACCAGCTCGCGCGTGAAAAAACCGAAGCGGTAAAAGCCATACTGTTAGACACCGTGCAGCCTTTACCACTCATTGACGTCGTCAAGGAGTGGCACGGCCGTCGTCCTATGTCTGTCGGTACGGGCAGCGAGAGCGCGATTGCTGAAGCGCTACTCAAACACCTTGGCCTGCGCCACTATTTTTCTGCCGTCGTTGCTGCCGATCATGTTAAACATCACAAACCCGCACCGGATACCTTCCTGCGCTGTGCAGAATTAATGGGTGTACCACCTGCAAAATGCGTGGTGTTTGAAGATGCTGATTTTGGCATTCAGGCCGCGCGTGATGCCGGAATGGCGGCGGTGGATGTTCGCTTACTGTGAGTGACGCGCTGTCACTCGCTTCATTATTCGCCAGCAGTTTTTTAAGCTCCACCCTCTTACCGGGGAATTCGGAAGTGGTGCTGGTGGCGATGCTGTTGTCCGGCGTGAGTCAGCCCTGGTTGCTGGTCTTAATAGCAACAATGGGTAATAGCCTTGGAGGGCTGACTAACGTTATTCTTGGACGTTTCTTTCCGCTACGCGAAAAATCTCGCTGGCAGGAAAAGGCAGTGGGCTGGCTAAAACGCTATGGCGCTGCCACGCTGTTATTAAGCTGGATGCCTGTAATAGGCGATTTACTGTGTCTGCTGGCGGGATGGTTGCGCATCTCCTGGGGACCGGTGCTCTTTTTTTTGTGCCTTGGCAAGGCGTTACGCTATGTTTTACTGGCATGGGTAACACTACAGGGTATGACGTGGTGGCACTAATTGGTGGAATGAATTCGCGACCTTCAATCGTCAACCATTACAATTATGCTGAGTGACAATTTTTTGACAGGCGGGAGGTCAAATTGATCCCGGACGTATCACAGGCGCTGGCCTGGCTGGAAAATCACCCTCAGGCACTGAAGGGGATTCAGCGTGGGCTTGAGCGCGAAACGCTGCGCGTAAATGCGGATGGTAGCTTAGCGACTACGGGACACCCGAAGGCGTTAGGCTCGGCGCTGACACATAAATGGATCACAACCGATTTCGCCGAAGCGCTGCTGGAGTTCATTACGCCAGTAGACGGTGATATTGATCATATGCTGACGATCATGCGCGACGTGCATCGCTTCACCGCCCGCAACCTCGGCGACGAGCGTATGTGGCCGCTCAGCATGCCGTGCTATATCGAGCAGGGGCAGGATATCGAGCTGGCTCAGTACGGCACCTCGAATATTGGACGGCTGAAAACGCTGTATCGCGAAGGACTGAAAAATCGCTACGGCGCACTGATGCAGACGATCTCTGGCGTGCACTACAATTTCTCTCTGCCGATGGCGTTCTGGCAGGCGAAGTGCGGTGAAACGGATAAAGAAGCGATCTCCGCGGGCTACTTCCGCCTGATCCGCAACTACTACCGTTTTGGCTGGGTTATTCCGTATCTGTTCGGCGCGTCCCCGGCTATCTGTTCATCGTTCCTGCAAGGGAAACCGACCACGCTGCCGTTCGAGAAGACTGAGTGTGGCATGTACTATCTGCCGTACGCGACCTCGCTGCGCCTGAGCGACCTTGGCTATACCAATAAGTCGCAAAGCAATCTCGGAATTACGTTTAACGATCTGCACGAATATGTGGCAGGCCTGAAGCGGGCGATAAAAACCCCGTCGGAAGAGTACGAAAAAATCGGCCTCGAAAAAGACGGCAAGCGCCTGCAAATTAACACCAACGTATTGCAGATTGAAAATGAACTGTATGCGCCGATTCGTCCGAAGCGCGTGACGCGCAGCGGTGAAACGCCGTCGGATGCGCTACAGCGCGGCGGGATCGAATACATTGAAGTGCGCTCGCTGGATATCAACCCGTTCTCACCGATTGGCGTTGACGAGCAGCAGGTTCGCTTCCTTGACCTGTTTATGGTCTGGTGCGTACTGGCGGATGCGCCGGAAATGAGTTCCGACGAACTGCTGTGTACTCGTGCCAACTGGAATCGCGTGATTCTGGAAGGGCGCAAGCCGGGTCTGACGTTAGGTATTGGCTGTGAAACGGCCCAGTTCCCACTGTCTAAGGTAGGGAAGGATCTGTTCCATGACCTGAAGCGCGTAGCCCAGACGCTGGATAGCGTGTACGGCGGCGAAGCTTACCAGAAGGTCTGCGACGAACTGGTTGAAAGCTTCGATAACCCGGAACTGACATTCTCAGCACGTATTCTGCGTTCTATGATTGAACAGGGAATTGGTGGCACAGGGCGTTCACTCTCAGCGGAGTACCGTGAGATGCTGATGCAGGAGCCGTTAGAGATCCTGAGCGAAGCGGATTTTGTGGCAGAGCGCGATGCGTCCGTTGTGCGTCAGAAAGAGGTCGAAGCGGCGGATACGGAGTCGTTTGAGGCGTTTCTGGCGAAGCAGGCCTGAACCAAAAGAAAAAGGCCACATCGCTGTGGCCAAAATATACATCTCTGAATTCAGGGATGATGATAACAAATGCGCGTCTTTCATATACTCAGACGCGCATTCTGTAGAAGAGTTCAGTTTATTTTAAAAAAAATCACTATCGGAGGTGACGTATGCCGTTATTAGATAGCTTTACTGTCGACCATACCCGTATGGAAGCACCAGCAGTCCGCGTGGCGAAGACCATGAACACGCCGCACGGCGACACGATCACCGTTTTCGACCTGCGCTTCTGCGTGCCGAATAAAGAAGTGATGCCAGAGAAAGGCATTCACACGCTGGAACACCTTTTCGCCGGATTCATGCGCGACCACCTGAACGGCAACGGCGTGGAGATCATCGATATCTCTCCGATGGGCTGCCGCACCGGTTTCTACATGAGCCTGATTGGTCAGCCTGAAGAGAAACGCGTCGCGGATGCGTGGAAAGCGGCCATGGAAGACGTGCTGAAGGTGAAAGAGCAGAACCAGATCCCAGAGCTGAACGTTTACCAGTGCGGCACTTACCAGATGCACTCTCTGGAAGAAGCTCAGGAGATTGCCCGCCATATCATCGAACGTGATGTTCGTGTAAACAGCAACGACGAGCTGGCCCTGCCAAAAGAAAAACTTCAGGAACTGCACATTTAGTATTGTGCCTGTGGATGCCCGGTGGCGCTTCGCTGACCGGGCCTACAATACTGATGACGACAACCACGGCCAGCTCCGCGCTGGCGACGCCGGTATCGCGATCGTTTTGCGGATGCACGCTGATACAGACGTCGCTGCGGCAGCTGAAGTGGTGGCAGAAATATTCGATCTGGTCGAGATAGACGTTCGGCGTGCTCACTTCGACGTAAGTTTGTCGAGAGCCAGCGCGTGGCGCGGGTGTGTTCAGCATGGTACGCTCCTGTTGTCTTTTCACTCTCGTGAATCAATTTCAGGCGCGCTGCTTTATCGGAACTGACAATCGCTGTCGCGTTTTGGACACGGTGCGGTGTTTTGCCGGTGGCGGCTACGCCTTATCCGGCCTACGTTCGTAGGCCCGGTAAGCGTAGCGCCACCGGGCAACCCGTGCACAGGGCTAGTGCGCTCCACCGCCCCCGCTACCGGCACCAAACGGTGGTTTGGCAAACCACACCAGCCCCAGCAGGACGATGAAGATCCCCGCCGATATCCAGAAAATCTCGTTTGCCGAGATAATCAGCCCCTGGTTGGTGATCTGCTGGGCAAGCCAGCCGGACGCCTGCTGCTCCGTCATCCCCATCCCCTCAAGCTGGCTATACATCTGCTGAGCGTTAGGGTTGAACGGGTTCACCGCTTCGGTCAGTTGGGCATGGTGCATCGCTTCCCGGTTGGTCCACAGCGTGGTGGTGATCGATGTCCCGATGGAGCCCGCCAGCGTACGGGTGAAGTTCGACAGGCTCGATGCCGCCGCCATCCGCTCAGGCGGCAAGCCCGAAAGCGTAATGGTGGTCAGTGGCATAAAGAAGCACGCCACAGCAAAGCCCTGAATAAACTGCGGCCACGCGGAGGCGCCAAAGTCCATTCCCGGTTCAAACGTATACGCGCGCCAGTAGAAGCACACGGCGTACATGATGAAGCTGAACGTCACCAGCCTGCGCATGTCGAGCTTATGGGCGAAACGGCCAATAATCGGCGACAGCAGAACCGGAATTAACCCCACCGGCGCGGAGGCCAGCCCCGCCCAGGTTGCGGTATAGCCGTACACCTCCTGCAACAGCTGCGGCAGCAGAACAATCGCGCCGAAGTAGAGCATATAGGCGAGGCTGATACAGAGGCAGCCGATGGTGAAGTTTCGCGATTTAAACAGCGAGAGGTCGACTATCGGATTTTCGTCCGTCAGCTCCCAGACAATCAGGAAGCTAATGGCAACCACGGCGACCACCGTCAGCACGATGATTTCCGTAGAGGCGAACCAGTCCAGCTCTTTGCCGCGGTCGAGCATGATTTGCAGGCTGCCGATGCCGACAACCAGCAGTGCCAGCCCGATGCCGTCGATCCGCCGCTGTTCGGTCCGCGTTTCGCGACCACGCAGAGACTGTAGCGTCATCAGCACCACCAGCGCACCGATGGGTACGTTGATGAAGAAGATCCAGCCCCAGTGATAGTTATCGCTGATATAGCCGCCGAGGATTGGCCCGCAAATTGGGGCGACAATCACCGTCATCGACCACAGCGCGAGCGCGATGGAGCGCTTGGCGGGCGGATAGTTGTTCAGCAGTAAACTCTGCGATAGCGGAATCAACGGCCCGGCGACAATCCCCTGGATGACGCGGAAGAAAATCAGCATCGTCAGGCTGCTGGACATGCCGCAGGCCCAGGAGGCCAGCACGAACAGGATCGTCGACCAGAGGAACAGCTTCACTTCACCGACGCGCTTCGCCAGCCAGCCGGTGATGGGAATAGAGATGGCGTTCGCCACCCCGAATGAGGTAATGACCCAGGTCCCCTGGCTCAGCGATGAGCCAAGGTTCCCGGCGATCGTAGGGATCGCCACGTTTGCGATGGTGGAGTCCAGCACCTGCATGAATGTCGCCAGCGACAGCGCAATGGTCATAATGACCAGCTGCGCCCCCTCAAGCGGTTTTTGCGGCTTTTGCTGTTGCATAACGCTCACCTTCGGCTTAACCGGCGTTTGCCTTCACGATGTCATCGATCAGCTTATTGACCGGATCGAGGCTAATTTCACGGGCGTTACTTTCATAAGCTGGCGTGCTGCGCACCTGGCTTGCGAGGATCTGACCGTCGCGGTTGGCGGTATCGACCGTCACCAGCGTGGAAAGGCCAATTCGCAGCGGATGGTCTGCCAGCTGCTTAGGATCCAGCTCGATACGTACAGGCAAGCGCTGTACCACTTTGATCCAGTTGCCGGTGGCGTTCTGTGCAGGCAGCAGGCTGAACGCGCTGCCGGTCCCCATGTCCAGACCGACTACTTTACCGGTGTACTTCACGTCATCACCGTAGATATCGCTGACCACGGTTGCGGTCTGGCCGATACGCATATGCGCCAGCTGGGTCTCTTTGAAGTTCGCGTCCACCCACAGGTTGTTCGCCGGAACGACCGCCATCAGCGGCGTGGTGGTGCTAATTTGCGCACCCGGCTGCACGGAACGACGGGAAACGTAACCGGTCATCGGGCTGACGATTTTGGTACGTTGCAGGGCAAGCCATGCGTTACGCACTTCGGTCGCCGCCTGTTTCACCGCCGGCTGGTTTTCCAGAGAGGTGCCCAGCACCATCGCCTGGTTGGCGTTGTACTGTTGGATCGCCACGTCCAGCTGCGCCTGTGCGCTTGCCACCGCATCGCGGGCGTGCTGCAACTCTTCACGGCCAATCAGGTTGGCGGTGCCGAGAGGAACACGACGCTTGAGGTCGCTCTGCGCCTGGGCCAGGGCCGTTTTCTGCACGTCGATATTGGCCTGAAGCTGTTTGCTGTTGATCATCAGCTGGCGGGTCTGGCGAACGCTGGAGGCCAGCGCCGTCTGTGCTTTTTCAAACGCCTGTTGGGCGTCGGTCGGGTCGAGCGTGACCAGCACATCCCCTTTTTTCACAAAGTCGGTGTTGTCAGCCCAGACTTTCGTCACGCTGCCTGACACCTGCGCCATGATTTGAACCTGATTCCCTGCCACGTATGCATCGTCTGTCTCTTCAACATGACGCAAGACTAAAAACCAATAGATCCCATATGCCACGGCAATAATAATAAAGAGCAAGGTCAGCAGAATAAGGGCGCTCTTACGTTTGCCCTTCTTGTTGACCGGTTGCTGCGGGGGGGTGTTCTCCGCATTTGCGCTCATTGTTGTTCTCCACGATCTTTTTATTTTCACATCGGCTGAGCCGACCTGTTGTCAGAAAGGCCAGCAGTTTCACGTGCTGGCCTGTCAGTTTTTCTTTTGCAATCTGGAATGTTGAGCGGATCGTCGCGTTAGCGCAGCGCCTCAAGAATGACGCCATCTTCATCCATCTGGTCCAGACGGGTGAGCAGCTTGCGAGTAATGTGCTCAAGCTGGTCGCGCTCGGCGGTGCTGAGGGCAGACCAAAGCTGGTGCAGGCAGTTATGCTGCGGTGGCAGCACTTCGCGCAGGAATTCGTGACCTTTCTCGGTCAGTTGCAGATGCAGGCAGCGGCGATCGTTATCGCTCTCACGGCGCTCGATCCAGCCGCGCTTCTCCAGCTCATCAGCAATACGGGTTGCATTGGTACGGGATGAACCCAGCGCGCAGCTCAGTTCAGACGGCTGAATGCTGTGGTTTTCCTGAGACTCAAGCGTAATCAACGCCATAAACAACGTCTCGTTAATCCCTTGCGCTTTCAGCATCTTGTTACGATTTTCCAGCAGCTTACCCTGCATGTGCATGCACAGGCGGGTCAGCAGGATCTCCTGATACGGGAAGTCCTCATGACGACTGGCGCGGAACTTAAGCATTTGTTCAATGGGCGTAAACGAACTATCCATTTTGGGCATAACCTCATTAATTACAGCCGATATAGTAACGATAGTGACAAATAATGTAAATGAATTATTTGTGCGGTTATATCCGCCAAACGTATGTCACCATCAGAAAGCGCCGGGTAAATCCGTGACCCGGTGAGCACAGAAAGTGTGGGGTGTGTACCCGCGAAAGAGGGGATGTGAGGACTGGGGTCTGAACTATTCATGCCGGTAGTAAATATGTCACCCACAGTAAAATTTCTGGGATAAATGATTACCGTTACCTTAACAGATGCAGGCCCCCTTTACACCCCAGGGGGCCCAAAGCAATGTAAAACTTAGTGAATTGCTTCCTGGCGGTGATAGCCGCGCCACCATACCAGCAGATTTATCGCCGCCACGATGGCGCCGATTGCGCACACGCCCGTCCAGCCCGCATGCTGCCAGGCGGAGGCTGAGATTAGCGAGCCCGCCGCGCCGCCGATAAAGTAGCTGGTCATGTACCCGGCCGTCAGACGGTTACGGGCGTCTGGTTTCACGCGGTAAATCACGGTCTGGTTGGTGATATGTACGCCCTGCACGGTGAGGTCGAGTACCAGAATACCGACAATTAGCGCCAGCACTGAGACGTGTCCGTACCAGATAGCCGCCCATGAGAGCAGGAGTAAAACCAGCCCTGCGGAGGTGGTCATATGAGATTTACCTTTGTCGGCCAGGCCACCCGCCGGGCGCGCGCCCAGTGCGCCAGCCGCGCCTGCCAGCCCGAACAGGCCAATCACGCCTTCTGAGTAGTTAAACGGCGGCGCGGCGAGCAGAAACGCCATCGACGTCCATAAGATGCTGAAGTTGGCGAAGGTGAGACACCCCAGAACGGCGCGTGTGCGCAGGAGTTTATCCCGGGTGAAGAGGCTGAAAACGGAGGCGAGGAGCTGCGGATAGTTCAGGTGATTTTCCTGCTTCACCTTTGGCAGGCCGCGCCACAGGGCCAGCGCCATGATAACCATCAGCACGCTTGCCACCCAGTAAACGGTGCGCCAGCCGCCGAGGGTCGCCAGCAGCCCGGCAACGGTTCGCGCCAGCAGGATGCCCAGCAGCAGGCCGCTCATAATAGTGCCAACCACTTTGCCGCGTTTTTCCGGGGAAGCCAGCGTCGCCGCGAGGGGAACCAGAATTTGTGCCACCACCGAGAACAGCCCCGTCAGCGCGGTACCGATAATCATCATCGTTAACGACTGGCTGCTGGCGGTGATCAACATCCCGCCTGCGGCCAGCAGCGTCATGGAGACGATAAGCATCCGGCGCTCAAACATATCGCCTAATGGCACCAGGAACAGCAGCCCGGCCGCATAGCCGAGCTGCGCAGCGGTGACGATAAAGCCGGCGGAGCTGGCTGAAAGATCGAAAGCACGCGCGATAGTATCAAGCAGAGGTTGTGCGTAATAGTTGCTGGCGACGGCCAGTCCCGTTGCCACGGACATTAAAAGGATGAGTGCGGGGCTAAGCCCTTGAGTTGTTTTTGTCATTTGTTTCAGGAATCGTAAGTTAAGTGATTATTTTTCCGGAAACATAATAACCAATGATTGTGAATGTTGGGGGATTGTTACGTGGTGGATTGTGCGGTTTAGGTTGGGTGCGGTTTGATCCCCTCACCCTATCCCTCTCCCCTTTGGGGAGAGGGCAGGGTGAGGGGTAGTATTTTTACTTCTGCGCCTCAAGCGCCTCTTTCACCCAGCCATCGAACTGCTGCTGGTGGGCTTTGATCCAGCCATCCACGTGGCCTTTGATATCAGCTTCGGATGATTTACCCGCGTGCATCATCGCGTTCTGGGCGTTAATGTCTGCCAGCGGCAGTTTCATTACCGAGAACAGCTTCGCCGCCGCCGGGTTTTTCTCGGCCCAGGCTTTGTTCGCCACGATATGCATGGTATTCACCGGGAAGCCATAGTTCATGCCGTTTGGCAGTTTGGTGTCGATATCTTTCTGCTCGCCCGGCAGGGAGGAGAAGGGCACCTGCAACCATACCACGTCTTTGCCCGGCTTCAGCACGTCGCTCACCCAGTACGGCGTCCAGGTGTAGTAGATCACCGGCTTGCCTTCTTTAAAGCGGGCGATGGTATCGGCCATCATCGCAGAGTAATTGCCGTGGCTCACGTCGACGGTCTTCGCCAGATCGAAGGCTTTGTTCTGGTGGTTAATCACCGCTTCACAGCCCCAGCCCGGCGAGCAGCCCATCATGTCGGCTTTGCCGTCACCGTTGGTATCAAAGAGTTTGGCGATCTTCGGATCTTTCAGCTGTTCAATATTGGTGATGTGATACTTATCGGCGGTTTTCTTGTCGATCAAATATCCCTGCGCAGCGCCGGTCACAAAGGTGCCTTCGCGGTAGAATTTCTTGTCACCGCCTGCGGCGGCATACATATCGTCGTGCAGCGGCTGCCAGTTCACGGCGGTAAAGGTGGCATCGCCGGAGGCAATAGAGGTATAGCCCACGTTGTAATCCACTTCGCTGGCGGTATTCACCGTATAGCCCAGTTTCTCCAGCGCACGGCTGACAATCTGGGTCTGGAAGGACTCTTCCGAAATGGTGCTCTGCACCGGCTGCACGGTAATGCCTTTGCCCGGCAGGTCAGCGGCAACTGCGCTGGTGGAGACAAGGGTCGCAAACGCTGTGGCAAAAAGTACGTTATGTCGCATCGTTGTTCCTTATTTTGTGAATGGGCGGGTGAGTAACCCGACAGGGCCGGTGGTATACCAGCGACGGTTGCCGCGACTGCGTGAATCACGACCGACAGCCTGGGTCAGGCGGTCAAGAATGATGGCGAGGATCACAATCCCGACGCCGCCGACGGTCGCCAGCCCCATATCGAGACGGCCAATGCCGCGCAGTACCATCTGACCTAACCCGCCAACGGCAATCATTGAGGCGATCACCACCATCGACAGCGCCAGCATCAGCGTCTGGTTAACACCTGCCATAATGGTCGGCATCGCCAGCGGAAGCTGAACCTTAAACAGCATCTGACGCGGGCTGGCGCCAAACGAGCGTGATGCCTCTATCAGATCCGCAGGCACCTGGTTAATGCCCAGAATGGTCAGGCGAATAATCGGCGGCAGGGCAAAGATAATGGTCACGACCACCCCCGGTACGTTACCGATGCCGAACAGCATCACGATAGGCACCAGGTAAACGAACGCTGGCGTGGTCTGCATCGCATCCAGCAGCGGGCGGATAATTTTTGCGGCCCGTGGGCTGCGCGCCAGCCAGATCCCCATCGGCAGGCCGATCGCCACGCAGAACAGCAGGGCGGTCAGCACCAGCGCCAGGGTGATCATCGCCTGAGACCACGCGCCAATCGCGCCGATGGCAATCAGGGAGATGAGCGTGGCGATCCCCATACCCGCGCTGCCGAACTGCCATGCGATCAGCGAGAACAGGATAATCGCCACCGGCGCGGGCATGCCCAGCATCAGCTGCTGGAAGCCGTTCAGGATGTAATCCACCGGGATGCGGATCCCCTGGAACACCGGACGGAAGTGGGTAACGACCCAGTCGATACCCTCCGTTACCCAGCTATCCAGCGGGATCAGCGTCTTGTGGAACGGATCCATAATATTGAAATGCTCTGGGGCAGGCGCCGGTGCGCTGTTGAGCCAGTCTGCCGCGCCGCCGCCATCGGCAGGCGCAGGCGTCGACCCCCACGCATCGGCAGATTGCGCCGCGCTGTCCGCTGCTTCAGTGGTGCCCCATGGGTTTGATTGATCAGCCATTGTTTGTCCCCTCGCGATCTAAAGCCTGTAGCAGCATCCGTTTTGAGATGATGCCAACGTACTGTTGTTCTTCACCGACAACCGGCACGGCGCACGGCGCCTGACCCACGTGAGAGAGCAACTCGCTGAGCGGCGTTTCGGCGTCCACGGCAAGCGGAGCGTCAATCAACGCCGCATCGATTCCCTGATTTTCGCTCAGGGCGGTTTTCAGGGAGTCGATGGAGACAACGCCGACAAATTTATTGCCGCGTTCAACCAGATAACCGTATTCACGGTCTTCGTCCTGCAACAGCTTCAGCGCGGAGCGCGGACCAAAACCTGGCGTTTTTCGAATAATGCCGTTTGGTGTTCGGCGGGCAATATCTTTCGCACTGAATACGTGGCTAATATCCACGCCGCGGAAGAAGGTGCGCACATAATCATTCGCCGGATTATTGAGAATTTCATCCGGTGTGCCGACCTGCACCACTTCACCATTTTGCATAATGGCGATACGGTCGCCAATACGCATGGCTTCATCCAGATCGTGAGAAATAAAAACAATGGTGCGCTGATGTTTGGCCTGTAATTTTACCAACTCATCCTGCATCTCGGTGCGAATTAAGGGATCGAGCGCCGAGAAGGCTTCGTCCATTAATAAAATATCCGGATTAATCGCTAATGCGCGCGCTAATCCTACGCGCTGACGCATACCGCCGGAGAGCTCATCCGGATACGCATGAGCATAATTTTCCAGCCCGACCTGACGCAGTGCATCAAGGGCTTTTTCCTGACGTTCCTGAGCGGGCGTGCCGGCTAACTCCATGCCAAAGGCGGTATTATCGAGTACCGTCATGTGCGGCATCAGTGCAAATGACTGAAACACCATCGCAATTTTCTTTCTGCGCACCTCGCGGAGTTCCGCGTCTGATATTCTGGCGATATCAACGCCGTCAATCAGCACCTGTCCGCGGGTGGGTTCAATCAGGCGATTGAGAAGGCGAACCATAGTGGATTTACCCGAACCGGATAATCCCATGATGACAAAAATCTCGCCTTCTTCAATGGCCAGACTGGCGTCTTTAACGCCAAGCGATAGCCCGGTTTTTTCCAGAATTTGCTCTTTCGAAAGGCCTTTCTCAATATATTTGAAAGCACGCTGTGGGTGCTCGCCAAATACTTTATAAAGATTTTTCACTTCTAATTTAATTGCCATGCAATAGAGAGTGTCCTGTTATTTGTTTATGTCGATATGATTACCATGGTAAATAGTTAACTGGCATTACCCTAACATACTCAGAATCTGAGACAACCCTGGACCTGCCTGAGGTCGGAATTTTACCGCAAGCGAAACGGCTGAATTTCCCATGAATAAAGGGCTGAGGGCGCTTTGAATTTTTCTCAATTTTTTGCTACTGCATGGGAGAATTTCGCCTGAATCGGTGTGATTCAGGCGAATATGAAGGAGAAATTACAGTGTAGTACGTAGTGGAATATTCGGCTGAAAATAATGAAATGTAGAGTTAATTAATGAACGTTAATTCATTCATTAAAAATCCCAGTCCTCGTCTTGCGTCTCCACCGCTTTACCCATCACGTACGACGAGCCGGACCCGGAAAAGAAGTCGTGGTTTTCATCGGCGTTGGGCGACAGCGCCGCGAGGATCGCCGGGTTCACTTCCGCCATTTCCGGTGGGAATAACGCTTCGTAGCCCAGGTTCATCAGCGCCTTGTTGGCGTTGTAGCAGAGGAAGGCTTTTACGTCCTCTTCCCAGCCCGTTCCGGCGTACAGCTCCTCGGTATAGCTCAGCTCGTTGTCATACAGATCCATCAGTAAATCGAGGGCAAAACCTTTGAGTTCCTCGCGTTTTTCCGGGGTGACTTTCTCCAGTCCTTTCTGGTACTTATAGCCGATGTAATACCCGTGTACCGCTTCATCGCGGATGATGAGGCGAATCAAATCGGCGGTATTAGTGAGCTTGCCCCGGCTCGACCAGTACATGGGCAGCCAGAAGCCGGAATAGAAGAGAAAAGATTCCAGGAACACGCTGGCGATCTTCTTCTTCAGCGGCTCGTCGGCCCGGTAATATTCCAGCACCAGATCTGCCTTGCGCTGCAATGACGCGCTCTCTTCGCTCCAGGCGTAGGCCGCGTCCACGTCTCTGGTCTGGCACAGGGTGGAGAAAATCGAGCTGTAAGAGCGGGCATGGACCGCCTCCATAAAGCTGATATTCGACATTACCGCCTCTTCGTGCGGGGTCAGCGCATCACTCATCAGCGCGGGCGCACCCACGGTATTCTGAATGGTGTCCAGCAGCGTCAGGCCGGTAAAGACGCGGATTGTCAGCTGCTGCTCGGCATGGCTCAGGGTTTGCCAGGCCGGAATATCGTTGGAGAGCGGCACCTTTTCCGGCAGCCAGAAGTTGCTGGTCAGGCGGTTCCAGACCTCCAGGTCTTTATCATCCTGAATTTTGTTCCAGTTAACGGCACTTACGCGTGACAGTTTCATCCTTTCTCCTTACAGCGCGCAGGACACGCAGCCTTCAATTTCGGTACCTTCCAGCGCGAGCTGGCGCAGGCGAATGTAGTACAGCGTTTTGATGCCTCTCTTCCAGGCGTAGATCTGCGCTTTATTGATATCCCGCGTGGTGGCGGTGTCCGGGAAGAAGAGCGTCAGCGACAGCCCCTGGTCCACATGTCTGGTCGCCTCGGCGTAGGTATCAATGATCTTTTCCGGGCCGATCTCATAGGCGTCCTGGTACAGAGCCAGATTCTCGTTAGTCATAAACGGGGCAGGGTAGTAGACGCGTCCGGTTTTGCCTTCCTTGCGGATTTCAATTTTCGACACGATCGGATGGATGCTCGAGGTGGCATGATTTATATAGGAAATGGAGCCGGTTGGCGGAACCGCCTGAAGATTCTGGTTATAGATGCCGTAGTGCATCACATCCTCACGCAGCTGTTGCCACATCTCACGCGTCGGCAGGGTGATGCCGGCGCGGTCGAAAAGCGCGCGTACTTTTTCGGTTTTCGGCTGCCAGTCGCCTTCCAGATACTGGCTGAAATACTCTCCGCTGGCGTAGCGGGACTGATCAAAGCCTGCGAACCGCTGGTTGCGTTCGCGCGCCAGCATCATCGAGGTATGCAGCGCATGCCAGGTGATGGTATAGAAATAAAGGTTGGTGAAATCCAGCCCTTCCGGGCTGCCGTAGGCGATACCCTCCCGCGCCAGATAGCCGTGCAGGTTCATCTGCCCAAGGCCGATGGCATGCGACGCGGCGTTGCCCGCCTCAATGGACGGTACGCTGCGGATGTGGCTCATGTCCGATACCGCCGTCAGCCCGCGAATGGCGGTCTCTACCGTGCGGCCAAAATCGGGGGAATCCATGGTGTGGGCAATATTCAGCGAACCGAGATTGCAGGAGATATCTTTGCCGATATCCGCGTAGTCGAGGTTCTCGTCGTAACTGGACGCGCTGTTGACCTGCAAAATCTCCGAGCACAGATTGCTCATATTGATGCGCCCGGCAATCGGGTTGGCGCGGTTCACCGTATCCTCGTACATGATGTACGGGTACCCGGACTCAAACTGAATTTCGGCAAGCGTCTGGAAAAAGTCGCGGGCGTTAATGTATTTCTTACGAATGCGCTCGTCCGCCACCAGTTCGTCATACAGTTCGCTGATGGCCACATCGCCAAAGGCTTTGCCGTAGATACGCTCGACGTCATACGGTGAGAAAAGCGCCATGTCGGCATTTTCTTTGGCCAGCTTAAACGTGATATCCGGGATCACCACGCCGAGTGACAGGGTTTTAATGCGGATCTTTTCGTCGGCGTTTTCACGTTTGGTATCCAGAAAACGCAGAATGTCCGGATGATGCGCGTGCAGATAAACCGCACCCGCGCCCTGACGTGCGCCAAGCTGGTTGGCGTATGAGAAGGCATCTTCCAGCATCTTCATCACCGGGATGACGCCGGAGGACTGGTTTTCGATGCGCTTGATCGGCGCGCCCGCTTCCCGCAGGTTCGAAAGCAGAAATGCCACGCCGCCGCCGCGTTTCGAAAGCTGTAGCGCCGAATTTACCGCACGGCCAATCGACTCCATATTGTCTTCAATACGCAGAAGGAAGCAGGAGACCAGCTCGCCGCGCTGGGCTTTGCCGCAGTTAAGGAACGTTGGCGTGGCGGGCTGGAAGCGACCGGAGAGGATCTCCTCCGTCAGTCTTTCGGCCAGGGCTTCATCGCCCTGCGCCAGCGTCAGGGCTACCATCACCACCCGATCTTCAAAGCTTTCTAAATAGCGTTTGCCGTCGAAGGTTTTCAGGGTGTAGCTGGTGTAATACTTCCACGCGCCGAGAAACGTCTGGAAGCGAAAACCGCTGGCGTGCGCCCATTCAAACAATGCCACCGCGAAGGCGCGGTCGTAGCGGGTCAGGACGCGCTCTTCGTAATAACCCTCTTTTACCAGCCAGTCGAGACGTTCCTGCTGGCTGCCAAAGACGACGCTGTTCGGGCGTACATGAGCGGCAAAAAAGGCGTCCACCGCCTCACGATCTTTGCCAAACTGAATGCGCCCCTCCCGGTCATAGAGGTTTAGCATGGCGTTTAATGCATGGTAATCCGGCGTCGCCTGAATCACGCGCTCTGCGGTTGTCGTTGCCAAAATTCGTTCACTCCTTTACGCACGTTCTCTACGTCCTGCTGTGTCCCCATCAGTTCAAAACGATAGAGATACGGCACGCCGCATTTTTGAGAGATGACATCCCCGGCGCGGGCAAAGGCCTCGCCGAAGTTGCGATTGCCTGCCGCGATCACGCCGCGAATCAGCTGCCGGTTATGGGGGTCGTTCAGAAAGCGGATCACCTGACGAGGCACAGCCCCCGCGGTGCCGCCACCGCCATAGCTGGGCACTACCAGAATGTAGGGTTCGTCTACCTGAATACGCTCCCGCTCGTTCAGCGGAATGCGAATCGCGGGCAGCCCGAGACGCTCCATAAACCGAAGCGTGTTTTCCGAGCTGCTGGAAAAGTAGACCAGCCTGCTCATGCACTGACGCCCTGAGCGGCAAGGCGGTTGATCATGTCCGGACGAAAGCCAGACCAGCTGGTGTCGCCAGCAACCACGACCGGAAGCTGGCGGAAACCCTGCGCCCGCAGGGTGTCTGCCGCGTCAGGCACCTGATCTATATTGACCATCTCAAATGCCACGCCGCGACTCTCCATCGCCCGTTTCGTGGCGTGGCACTGAACACAATCGTTACGAGTGTAAATAATAATGCTCATGATTCGTATTTCCATTTAGAATGAGAGAACGGCGCGAGTAAACGCGTCATGTTGTATCTGTCTTGCTAAAGGGAATACTAGATGTAGTTGAGATAACTTTCAACCACACAAGATATGGGAAATTCAGATTGATAAGGCCCCAATGATGAGCCTGGCGGGGCAGGGCGAACTGCGCGGGTTTTTCAGGCTTTCAGGCAAATAAAAGCCCCGGCGCCTGAGGCTACCGGGGCTGAGAACGCGTGCTTACTTACGCAGGCTAAGCAGGGCGCCGACAAAAATCCCGACTGCCGCGACCGTTCCCAGCGTACACAGCGGTTTTTCACGTACGAAGGTGGTGGCGCAGCTGGCCATATCGCAGGCCGCCTGAGTGGTACGTGAGCGGCCATTCATCCTTGCGCGCGTTTCACGCAGCAGAGACTGAGCCTTACGTTTCGCGGCATCTGCTTCATCCTTCGCGTCAGAGCCCCAGGATTTCAATACGGCTTCCAGCGTGTCCGCTAATTGGCTGACATCGTTACGAATATCCTGGGTGTCGTCGTTAATATCGTTTCGGTTCGGTCTGTTAAACATACGATCCTCCATAATTTGTGTTCCCGTTTAGTTTAGTCCAGAAATGTAATATCTGAAGCGAGTCACGGCTTATCGGGCAGTTTATGGAATATTCTGAAAGCCCTGCTAATGCTGAATACTGTAAGGTTGCCCGGCAGGTATGATAATGAGGAAAAGATATGTATTTACGACCCGATGAGGTGGCGCGCGTTCTTGAAAAAGAAGGGTTCACCATGGATGAGGTAACATCAAAAGCGTACGGATATCGCCGTGGTGAGAATTATGTTTACGTCAACCGTGAAGCAAGAATGGGGCGTACTGCTCTCATTATTCACCCGACACTCAAAGACAGAAGCCTGTCATTTGCTGAGCCCGCCTCGGATATTAAAACCTGCGATCATTATCAGCAATTTCCGCTCTATTTAGGCGGCGAGACGCATGAACATTATGGTATTCCGCACGGTTTCAGCTCGCGTATGGCGCTGGAGCGTTTTCTGAAAGGGCTGTTTGGCGACGTACAATAACTCAGCGACTGGCATGAGCCAGTCGCCTTATCTTACGCTTTTGCCTGGCTATAAGGGCTGACTTTAAACAGGCGGCGGCAGTAGTCAAGGAAGTAACCGTACACCGCACCCATCAGCATAGATACCACGATATTTGAACTTACCGCGGCGGCGATTTGATGCCAGTCTGCGCCCACCGTCAGCAAAATAACCACATACACCGGGGACTGGAACGTCACGTAAGCCAGCACGTCCGCCAGGTTTTTTACCCAACCTGCCGGGCTAATACGCCGGGCGAAACGCATCACCGCATCGCGATACATTCCGTACGGCCAGGCAATCATGATATTCACCGGAATGGCCACCAGGCGCGATGAGAGGGACTGCTCAAAGGTCATTCCGGACAGGAAAATTTCAATCAGCATGTTTACGACGGAACAGTAAACGACCATCGCGAACGTATCCGCTACCGCATGGCGCAGGCGAGACTGCGGTGAGAACATGTCTGAACTCCTCGAACAGGACAAAAAAGTGGCGTTTTTACCTGCGGCGTTTAGTGCTTTAGGTTGGTTTGTTTTGAGTGTATAGCGTATCCCTCTGGCTTTTAACTAACAAGTAGTGATTAATTTTTATTTATGGGCGCTTTGTCGATAAAATTCTCTAAAGTTGGCTGTTTTTTGTGCGAGTCGTTATTTTCTTTCCCATTCACCGTTTTATTAAACGAAATCAAACTATTAGCTTATCTGAGCAAGCGTATAACGTTTGTTATTCGGAGGATGCCGGGCGGTTTTTTGAACGGCATTAAACAGGGATTTTTGACCAGGTGCAGGACGGAATATTACGCATTAAAACTGACAGGTTATTCGGGGTTATATTAACGGGATATTCTAAAACATTTACAATAATGTCAAAACGACAGAGTGGGTAGATATCAGAACAAAAATCAATTATTCTGTTGCCTGATTTATGTTATACACACGAAGAAAGGTTTCTCATTATTATGGCTTTAACTTTACAGAATCTTAATAATATCCGTACGCTCCGGGCGCTGGCGCGTGAATTATCCATGGATGTTCTGGAAGAAGTGCTGGAAAAAGTTCGGATTGTCACAGAAGAAAAACGCAGCGAGCAGGCTGAATTAGAGCGCCAGCGCGCTGAACAGCAGGATAAAATTAATGCTCTGCTGGAACTGATGAAGGCAGACGGTATTTCCCCGAGCGATCTGTTAGGCGGAGAACTGGCTCATGCGGGCCAGCCGGCTAAAAAACGTAAAGCGCGTGCGGCGAAATATCGTTTCATCGACGCGAACGGTGAAGAGAAAACGTGGACCGGTCAGGGACGTACGCCAAAGCCAATTGCGAACGCACTGGCAAACGGTAAATCGCTGGACGATTTCCTGATCTGATGATTATTCGGGCGGTATATTCCGCCCGATTATTGACTTAGCAGACGCCAAAGTCACCTTCTTCGGAGTACAGAACTACGTCCGCCGCTTTCAGGTGATATTTCTCGCCCTGCTCATTGCTGGCCTGCACGGCCACAATGTTTTCACCATTTACTTCGAGCACTTTCAGTTTCGGACCGCCCTGACGCGGTTGGACATAATCACCGACAGAAAACATAGCACCTCCTCATCATTGTCACGATCTTCACCATAGCCCACGTCCGGGGCGGGGTACAGCCTAATCTTTCAGATACCCCTTATCAGGTACGTCGGTTCCACGGCATCACTTTCAGCAGTCGCGCCATACCGCAAAAACCTGTCACTCCGGCGAACAGCAGCCCGGCGCCCACAAAACCGCTTAGCAGGAAAAAGCCGCTGGAGACGCTGTAACCCAGCACCACGCCGCAGAGAATCAGCAGCCCGGCGGCGATCTGCACCTGACGCATCAGCGGAAGTGGCTGCGATTTATCTTCAACGGTCAGCAGCCCGGCTTGCTTCCAGCCCTGAATGCCTCCCTCAACCACAAAGGCGTTCGCAGGGGACGCTGCCTGGGCAAGACGAGCATCATTGTTTGCGGTTCTTGCGCCAGACTGACAGTGGAAAATCACCGTTTCTCCCGGCGCTGCGTTAAGCCCGCCGGGTAACGAATCCAGCGGAATGGAGTGCGCCGCTGGAATATGCTCGCGGGCATACTCGTCGGGGTCGCGAATATCGATAAGTTTGGCGCCTTCAGCAATAAGCGCGTTTGCCTGCTGCGGCGAAATAAGAGGAAGAGACATTGTGTTTCCTTACGGTCAATTTCAGAACAGTAGAGCATTTAAGGCAGGGTTTCAGCCAGTGTAAAGAGGGTAAAGGCAGGTAAAAGCGCGAGAGACGAATGGCAGTTACCCGTAAACTGGCTACGCTTAGAGAAGTGTCTTTTATAATTTTCAATTGGTTAGCTTGCACGGAGTTATTTATGGGTTTTTGGCGCGTTGTTTTTACGATTATTCTCCCGCCGCTGGGCGTGCTGCTTGGCAAGGGACTGGGCTGGGCGTTTATCCTGAACATCCTTCTGACCATCCTGGGTTACTTCCCGGGTCTTATCCACGCGTTTTGGGTTCAGACGAAAAGCTAGGTACGCCACAATAGATCACTGTAGATCCGGGTCAGCGCGCCCTCGGGGCCAAACTGCTGTTTGATCCAGCGCGTGACCTGACCGGTCGCCGCATGCTGCGTGGCGAGCAGCATGCGCGAGTCCTGGCGCGGATTATTGATTCGCCGCTTTACCAGCAGCCCGTCCTCCACCGCCTCACGCGTCATATACTCCGGTAAAAATCCAATACCTTCCCCCAGGATCTGACACTGACATTTGGTGTTAAAGTCCGGTACCAGAATCGCCTCCTGACCGTGAAGCAGCCAGCCGACCTTCTTGTTGATGGTATGCGCGGTGTCCTCGACCATGATATTGGGATACAGACGCAGCTGACTTTCGGAAATGGGCTCCGGGGCGAACGCCAGCGGATGCGTGGGCGCGATGGCAAATACCCAGCGGATCGCGCCTATCTCGGTGTAATCGATGCCACCGCCATCCAGCAGCGTATCCGGCGCGCCAATGGCGATGTTGGCCTGATTATTAATGATGGAATCCCAGACGCCGTTATACACCTCGGTCGTCACCGTGATTTGGCAGGTAGGAAACTGTTTTTTCAGCACCTGGAGCAAACGCGCGGTATGGCGTGGCGTATACAAAAGCTGATTAATGCAGATGCGCACCCGCGTCTCAATGCCCTGCGAAATGGTATCAATCCCGCGCTTGATGGCATGAAAGTCATTAAGCAGGTCGGTCGCTTTACGATAAAAATAAAAACCGGATTCGGTCAGCTCAATGCTGCGCGTGTTGCGTACAAACAGCACCACGTCCAGCCCGGTCTCCATACGTTTGATGGTGTAACTGATGGCGGAAGTGGTCACGCCCAGCTCGGCAGCCGCTTTGCTAAAACTGCCAAAGCGTGCCGCGGTGGTGAAGGCCAGCAAATTCTCTTCGGTAAAGATGGAATTCATATTATGGCTCCTGGTTACCATCAGTTTTGAACATATTTTAACACCGGCGTTACATCATAGTTGATGTCGGTCACAGTTCTGGATTTTTACGTAGAGCCGCGCTGTGTAAGGCTTTTTCATTCATAAGGATAATGCAGCCCGAGGCGCGTAAAAGCGGTAAAACATAAGAAAAAGGTTGCACAGACGCACGTTTTTGCCGGACTGTTGAATTTAACTCAACAATGAATTGCGTGTCGATGAATCATTTTTAAGCGGATTCTTTTATGACCAGGCTGTTGCTATTCTCAGGTCATCAGAAGTGAAACATAGGGAGTCTGAATATGTCTGCAACTGCACTGGTTACAGAATTTTTGCTGGCGGCAGAAGAGGGTAATATCGATGCGCTAAAAGCCTGCCTGGAAAAAGGCGTGGATATTAACGCGACCAACCGCCAGAAAAGAACCGCCATTATTATTGCCAGCCTGAAAAAGCATTACGCCTGTGTGGAATTTTTAATTTCCGCCGGGGCGGATATTGATAAACAGGACCAGACCTGTTTTAACCCCTTCCTGATCGGCTGCCTGACCAATGATTTAACCCTGCTGCGCATTGTCCTTCCGGCGGATCCGGATCTCGACCGTCTGACGCGCTTTGGCGGCGTGGGCATTACCCCTGCCAGTGAAAAAGGGCACGTTGAAATCGTGCGCGAGCTGCTGGAAAAAACCGACATTAACGTCAACCACACCAATTTTGTCGGCTGGACGCCGCTGCTGGAGGCCATCGTATTAAACGACGGCGGCGCAAAGCAGCAGGAAATTGTGAAGCTGCTGCTGGATCACGGCGCGAATCCGCACATGACTGATAAATACGGCAAAACCCCGCTCGAACTGGCGCGGGAAAAAGGCTTCAACGCGATCGCAGACCTTCTGCTGGCGGCAGGCGCATAGCGCATTCGGTCAGCCTTCCCCTGGCTGGCCGTGAATCAAAAAACGCATTGTTACCGACGTGCATTTAGCACGACGGCGGCCCCCTTTTATCTTAAACAGGTGAAAATAATGCCAACCAAAATCGTCATAAAAAAGAATACGTATTTCGATTCGGTTTCCTTAATGTCGGTTTCCACCAAAGCCAATAAATTGCCGGGCATCGAGCAGGCGTTTGTGGCGATGGCGACGGAAATGAACAAAGGGGTATTAAAAAACCTCGGGCTATTAACGCCGGAATTAGCGGACGCGAAAAACGGCGACCTGATGATCGTTATTAAAGGCGACGCGGCGAATGAGGAAACCCTTGCCGCCATTGAAGCGTTATTCACGCGTAAAGAGAGCGCTGGCTCCCATGAAGCACGCTACGCGACGATTGCCAGCGCCAAAACCCATCGTCCGGACAGCAACCTTGCGGTGATATCCGTCAACGGCACCTTCGCCGCCCGCGAAGCGCGCCAGGCGCTGGAAAACGATCTCAACGTGATGCTGTTTTCCGATAATGTGTCGCTCGACGACGAGCTGGCGCTGAAGCAGCTGGCGCATGACAAAGGATTGCTAATGATGGGGCCGGACTGCGGCACCGCCATTATCAACGGCGCGGGGCTGTGCTTTGCCAACGCGGTACGTCGCGGGCCAATTGGCATCGTTGGCGCCTCCGGCACCGGTAGCCAGGAGCTGAGCGTGCGCATTCACGAGTTCGGCGGCGGCGTGTCGCAGCTGATCGGCACCGGCGGGCGCGATCTCAGCGAGAAGATTGGCGGCCTGATGATGCTCGACGCCATCGACATGCTGGAGGCGGACGACGCGACCCGGGTGATAGCGCTCATCTCCAAACCGCCTGCACCCGTGGTGGCAGAGAAGGTGCTGGCCCGGGCACGCGCCTGCCGCAAGCCTGTGGTTGTGTGCTTCCTGGGCCGCAACGAACCGCCAGCCGATGAAGACGGCTTGCAGTTTGCTCGTGGCACCAAAGAGGCGGCCCTGAAAGCGGTGCTGCTTACCGGCATTAAAAAAGACTCTCTGAATTTACATCCGCTCAATTGGCCGCTGATCGAAGAGGTGCGCGCCCGCCTGACGCCGCGGCAGAAGTACATTCGCGGCCTGTTCTGCGGCGGCACCCTGTGCGACGAAGCGATGTTTGCCGCGCTGGAGAAGTTTGACGATGTTTACAGCAACATCCAGCCGGATCCGGCCAGGCGTCTGAAGGACATCAGCGTCAGCCAGGCCCACACCTTCCTTGATTTCGGTGACGACGATTTCACCAACGGCAAACCACACCCGATGATCGACCCGACCAACCGCATCAGCCGCCTGCTACAGGAGGCGCGCGATCCGCAGGTGGGCGTCATCGTGATGGACTTCGTGCTTGGCTTTGGCGCACACGAGGATCCGGTGGGGGTGATGATCGAGGCGATCAAAGAGGCACAGGCAATCGCGAAAGCCGACAACCGTCCGCTGGAAATTCTCGGCTACGTGCTCGGCACCGATCAGGATCCGCAGTCGCTGGCCCAGCAGTGCCAGCTGCTGACCGACGCAGGCGTCATCTGGGCCAGCAGCAGCACCAATACCGGATTACTGGCACGCGAATTTGTCTGCAAAGGGGAGAGAGCATAATGACGACCTTATTCAACCAGCCGCTGAACGTGATTAACGTCGGGATTGCGATGTTCAGCGACGACCTCAAAAAACAGCACGTTCCCGTGACCCAGCTCGACTGGACGCCGCCGGGGCAGGGCAATATGCAGGTGGTGGACGCGCTGGACCGGCTGGCGGAAAAACCGCTGGCGGAGAAAATTGCCGCCGCGAACAACATTGCCCTTGAGCGCATTATTCAGTCCCATCCGGTGCTGGTGGGCTATGACCAGGCCATCAACGTGGTGCCGGGCATGACCCGCACCACCATTCTGCATGCCGGTCCGCCTGTTACCTGGGAAAACATGTGCGGGGCGATGAAGGGCGCGGTTACCGGCGCGCTGGTGTTTGAAGGGCTGGCGACGGATCTGGAGGACGCCGCAAGGCTGGCGGCTTCAGGGAAGATCACCTTCTCGCCGTGCCACGAGCACGACTGTGTGGGCTCTATGGCGGGCGTCACCTCCGCGTCGATGTTTATGCACATCGTTGAGAACAAAACCTACGGCAACCGCGCCTTCACCAACCTCAGCGAGCAGATGGCGAAGATCCTGCGCATGGGGGCCAACGATCAGAGCGTGATCGACCGCCTGAACTGGATGCGCGACGTGCTCGGCCCAATGCTGCGCGACGCGATGAAGATTATCGGCGAAATCGACCTGCGCCTGATGCTGGCCCAGGCGCTGCACATGGGCGACGAGTGCCACAACCGCAACAACGCGGGCACCACGCTGCTTATCCAGGCGCTGACGCCGGGGCTGATCCAGGCGGGCTATCCGGTGACGCAGCAGCGTGAAGTGTTCGAGTTTGTCGCCAGCAGCGACTACTTCTCCGGTCCGACGTGGATGGCAATGTGTAAGGCCGCGCTGGATGCCGCCCACGGCATTGAGTACAGCACCGTCGTCACCACCATGGCGCGCAACGGCTACGAGTTCGGCCTGCGCGTCTCCGGCCTGCCGGGGCAGTGGTTCACCGGCCCGGCGCAGCAGGTGATCGGCCCGATGTTCGCGGGCTATAAGCCGGAAGACTCCGGGCTGGATATCGGCGACAGCGCCATCACCGAAACCTACGGCATCGGCGGCTTTGCGATGGCGACAGCCCCGGCAATCGTGGCGCTGGTGGGCGGCACGGTGGAGGAAGCCATCGATTTCTCCCGCCAGATGCGCGAAATCACTCTCGGCGAAAACCCGAACGTCACCATTCCGCTGCTGTCGTTTATGGGCATCCCGTCCGCCATCGACATCACGAAGGTCGCGGGCAGCGGCATTCTGCCGGTCATTAATACCGCCATTGCCCATAAGGACGCCGGTATCGGCATGATTGGGGCGGGCATCGTTCACCCGCCGTTTAGCTGTTTTGAAAAGGCGCTGTTAACCTTCCGCGATCGCTACGTTCTATAAGGTATGCATCCATGAAAAACATGAAACTGGAGTGGAAAAGAGGTGACTGGGCAGCTTATTTCGGGTTGATGACCAACAACCTGACCAATTTGCTGACCATGATGGGGTTGCTCATTTTTGTCGTCGGCATCCCGAAGGAGATTGTTTATGGACGCATCGCGCCAGCCTTCGGGCTGGCGGTGCTGGTGGCGAGTCTTTGCTATACGTGGTTTGGCCTGCAAATGGCGCGCGCCACCGGACGAACGGACGTCACCGCGCTGCCGTCCGGCCCGAGCGCGCCGTCGATTTTTACCGTGACCTTCCTGGTCTTAATGCCGGTTTACCAGCAAACCGGCGATGCGGATTTCGCGATTCAGATTGGCCTGGTGTGGTGCTTTGTGGAAGCGATGATCCTCGCGGGCGGTTCCTTCCTGGGGGAAACCATCCGTAAGATGATCCCGCGTACCGTGCTGCTGTCGTGCCTGTCCGGTCTTGGCTTGCTCCTGCTGGCGATGAACCCGATGTTGCAGGCGTTCGAAGCGCCGACCGTGTCGTTTATCGTCCTGCTGCTGATCTTCATTAACTGGTTCGGTAAAAAGCCGATTTTCGCCCGCATCCCGACCGGCCTGCTGCTGTTGATTGCCGGTACTCTGCTTGCGTGGATCTCCGGACTGCAAAGCCCGGATGCCATTAAAGCGTCCATGTCATCCTTCGGCTTTAACCCGCCGGAAGTGCATGTGGACAGCTTTATGCAGGGGTTGCCGCATGCGCTGCCGTATCTGGCGTCCGCCGTACCGCTGGGGCTGGCGAACTACATCTTTGACCTGGAGAACATCGAAAGCGCCCATGCGGCGGGGGATGAATACCCGACCCGCAAGGTAATGCTGGCGAACGGTCTGGCCTCCATGCTCGGCTGCCTGATGGGCAATCCGTTCCCGGTCACGGTCTACGTCGGCCATCCAGGCTGGAAAGCGATGGGCGCCAGCATCGGCTACACCCTGGCGTCCGGCGTGACCATGTTCATCGTGCCGCTGTTCGGGCTGGGGGCCTTTATGCTCGCCATCATCCCGATGACCGCCATCGTGCCGATTCTGGTGTTTATCGGCGTCGTCACCGCCAACCAGGTGGTGAGGGAAACCCCGAAAGTGGAGGTGCCCGTCATCTTCATCTGCCTGTTCCCGTGGATTGCCAACTGGGCGCTGACCATGATGAACAGCGTGATGAGCGCGGCGGGGACCAGCGCGGCGAAAATTGGCACCGACGTGCTGCACAGCAAGGGGATCTACTACGAAGGCCTGATGCATCTCGGCAACGGCGCGCCGCTCGCCAGCATGCTCTGGGGCTGTATCGCCATCTTCGCCATCATCAACAAACCGCTACGGGGGGCCGTCGCCGCCGCAGGAGGCGCGCTGCTGGCGCTGTTTGGCGTGATCCACGCGCCGGTGGTGGGCTTTGCCGAGGGCAGTTCCCTGATGTTCGTTACGGCCTACCTGATGATGGGCGGGATGTTTGTGGTGAAGCATGTGCTGGATATCTCTGTTAATCCCCCTCTCCCAGTGGGAGAGGGCCAGGGTGAGGGCGCCAGAACGCACCTTCTAAAGGAAACAAAATGAAAGAGCTTATGGTCGTTGCCATCGGCGGCAACAGCATTATCAAAGACAACGCCAGCCAGTCGATTGAGCATCAGGCGCAGGCGGTCAAAGCGGTGGCTGAGTCGGTGCTCGAAATGCTGGCCTCGGACTATGACATCGTGCTCACCCACGGCAACGGCCCTCAGGTGGGGCTGGATCTGCGCCGCGCCGAGATCGCCCACGAGCGGGAAGGGCTGCCGCTGACCCCGCTGGCAAACTGCGTGGCGGATACCCAGGGTGGGATCGGCTACCTGATCCAGCAGGCGCTCAACAACCGCCTGGCGGCGCGTGGGGAACAAAAAGCGGTTACGGTCGTCACCCAGGTGGAGGTGGATAAAAATGATCCCGGTTTTATGCACCCGACGAAACCCATCGGCGCGTTCTTCAGCGAGGCGCAGCGCGACGATCTGCAATTTGCGCATCCGGACTGGCATTTTGTCGAGGATTCAGGCCGGGGCTATCGCCGCGTGGTAGCTTCACCGCAGCCGCGGCGCATTGTCGAGGCGGATGCCATCAAGGCGCTGACGCAGAAAGGATTTGTGGTGATCGGCGCAGGCGGCGGAGGCATTCCTGTGGTGCGCAGTGACCAGGGCGATTATCAGAGCGTGGACGCGGTGATAGATAAAGATCTCTCCACCGCGCTGCTGGCGCGCGAGATCGGCGCCGACGTGCTGGTGATCACCACCGGCGTGGAGAAAGTGTGCGTGAACTTCGGCAAGCCGAACCAGCAGGCGCTGGATACCGTCAACGTGGCGCAGATGACGCGCTACAGGGATGAAGGCCACTTCCCGGCGGGCAGCATGTTGCCAAAAATCGTCGCTTCGCTGGAATTTTTACGGCATGGCGGCAGGCGCGTGATCATCACCTCGCCGGACTGCCTGCCCGCAGCGCTGCGCGGTGAAACGGGTACCCACATTGTTAACGAAGGAAGATAAGATGAGTGAGAATAAAAGCCGCCGCGAGTTTATTAGCCAGAGCGGTAAAATGGTTACCGCCTGCGCGCTTTTTGGCGCCACGGGTTCCGTCGCGTATGCTGCCGATTCTGCTAAGGCAACCTGCGTGACGGGTAAACCGATGAACATCACCGCAAAACATTACTATCTCGACAACGTGCTGCTGGAAGCCGGGTTTAACTTCGACGGCAGCGTGGCGACAAGTACCCGCACCGAGCTGAAAACGCTTGAGATCAAAGACGGGAAAATCGTCGCCCTGCGCGATAACAACAGCCACGCCGATGCGGCCCTGCCGCACTTCGACGCGGGCAAAAAGCTGATGCTCCCGGCGATGCGCGACATGCACATCCATCTGGACAAAACCTTCTATGGCGGCCCGTGGCGCTCCCTGAACCGTCCGGCGGGTACCACCATTCAGGACATGATCCGCCTGGAGCAGAAGCTGCTGCCGGAATTACAGCCTTACACGCAAGAACGCGCCGAAAAGCTGATCGACCTGATCCAGTCCAAAGGGTCCACCATCGCCCGCAGCCACTGCAACATAGAGCCGGTTTCCGGCCTGAAAAACCTGGAAAATTTGCAGGCGGTACTGGCGCGCCGAAGCCCAGGTTTTGACTGTGAAATCGTTGCCTTCCCGCAGCACGGTCTGCTGCTCTCCAACTCTGAAAAGCTGATGCGCGAGGCGATGCAGGCCGGAGCGCACTACGTGGGCGGGCTGGACCCAACCAGCGTCGACGGCGCGATGGAGAAATCCCTCGACACCATGTTCCAGATTGCGCTGGATTACAACAAAGGGGTGGATATTCACCTGCACGAAACCAGCCCGGCGGGCGTGGCGGCGGTGAACTACATGGTAGAAACCGTGGAGAAAACGCCGGAGCTGAAGGGGAAGCTGACCATCAGCCACGCCTTCGCGCTGGCGACGCTTAACGAACAGCAGGTGGATGAGATCGCCACCCGCATGGCGGCGCAGCAGGTGACCATCGCCTCCACCGTGCCGATTGGCACCCTGCACATGCCGCTGAAGCAGCTGCGTGATAAAGGCGTGTTTGTCATGACCGGTACCGACAGCGTGATTGACCACTGGTCCCCGTACGGTCTGGGGGACATGCTGGAGAAAGCCAACCTCTACGCCCAGCTCTATATTCGCCCGAACGAACAGACGCTTTCGCGGGCGCTGGGCATCGCCACCGGCGACGTGCTGCCGCTGAACGACAAAGGTGAGCGCGTGTGGCCTAAAGCGCAGGACGACGCCAGCTTCGTGCTGGTGGATGCCTCCTGTTCCGCCGAGGCCGTGGCGCGTATCTCTCCGCGTACCGCGACGTTCCATAAGGGGAATCTGGTCTGGGGCTCTGTGGGCTAATGTGGTGCCGGGTGGCGCTGCGCTTACCCGGCCTACGGTTCGGAGATTTTGTAGGTCGGGTAAGGCGAAGCCGCCACCCGACAATGCAGTATACTGCTATGCACATTCTTAAAGAGGGATCTGCCATGGCACAAAACATCTACGACAATCCGGCGTTTTTCGAAGGCTACGCCCAGCTTCCGCGCTCGGTTCAGGGGCTGGACGGCGCGCCGGAGTGGCCTGCGCTTAAGGCGATGCTGCCGGATTTAACCGGCACATCGGTTATCGATCTTGGGTGCGGCTACGGCTGGTTCTGCCGCGTGGCGCGCGAGCTGGGCGCTTGTGACGTCACGGGCGTCGATATCTCTGAAAAGATGCTCGCCCGCGCGGCAGAACTGACGGATGACACGCAGATCCACTATCAGCGTAGCGATCTGGAATCTCTTCAGCTTCGCGAAAACAGTCTCGATCTGGTCTACAGCTCGCTGGCGCTGCACTATCTGCCGGAACTGGATGCGTTATTCGCCAGGGTGCAGCGTGCGCTTAAACCCGGCGGCAGCCTGGTTTTCTCGATGGAGCACCCGATTTATACCTGCGCCACCCGTCAGGGCTGGCTCACCGACGACAACGGTGAGCGGTTCTGGGGCGTGAACCATTATCAGGACGAAGGCAAGCGCGTCAGCAACTGGCTGGCAGAGGGGGTAATCAAATACCACCGCACGCTGGGTACCACGCTTAACGCGCTGATCAAGGTCGGATTGACGATAAGTGAAGTCAATGAGTGGGGACCAACGCAGGCGCAGGTTGACGCCTGGCCCGCGCTGGCCGAAGAGGCGGAACGCCCGATGCTGGTGCTGATCGCCGCCCGTAAGGCTCAGTAACCCACTTTATATACCCGCCCGCTCTGCACCCCTTCCACGCTGCGGCGGTAGGCCTGCGCAACGGTCGCAGCGGGAACGCTTTCAAAGCCCGGGAAGAAGCCATCATATGCTTCGACGGATTCCGTCAGCACCGTCGGGCTGATCAGGTTAATGCGGATCCCGCGCGGCAGTTCACAGGCCGCGGCGCGCACAAACCCTTCCAGCGCCGCGTTTACGGTGGTGGCATTGACGCCCTGAGCAATCGGTTCGTGCGCCACAATCCCGCTTATCAGCGTGATCGAGCCGCCTTCGTTCAGGAAGTGCTGGCCGGTCAGCGCCAGACGAACCTGCCCCAGTAGCTTATCCTGCAAGCCCCGGTTGAACTCGCCGTCGGTCATGGTTGCGAGCGGGCCGAAGTGTACCCCACCGCTGGCGGAGACAATCGCATCCACCGGGCCGATCTTTTCGAACAGCGCCTGTACGCTCGCCTGCGAGGTGATATCCACCTGATGCTCGCCCTGCGTGCGACCCACGCGGATCGTCTCGTGGCGTTGGCTTAACTCTTCTGTGACTGCACGACCGACCGTACCGCTGGCACCAATAATGACGATTTTCATAGCAGACTCCTTATGTTGTGAGTCTTCATTCTTTAATAAATAAAAACTCAGATAAACTGGGCTAACGTTAGAAGATTACTAACCAGAGGTTTGGAATATGGATAAGCTTCGCGGGATGGAGACGTTCATCGCGGTGGTGGAAAGCGGCAGCTTCACCGGCGCGGCGGCCCGGCTGGAGATGTCGGCGGTGATGGTCGGGAAGTATATTGCGCTGCTGGAATCGCAGCTCGGCACGCGGCTACTGGAACGCAACACCCGACGCCAGAGCCTGACCGACGCCGGACGCGTTTATTTCGAAGAGGCCAGGCGCGTGCTGGAGCAGGTCTCCATTGCTGAAAACGCAGTTGAACGTCTGCGAGCCACGCCCGCCGGCACCCTGCGCGTGACGGCACCCACCTCGTTTGGCGGCTGCGTTATCGCGCCTCTGACGGCCACGTTTTTACAGCGCTACCCGCAAGTGCGCATCGAACTGGATCTCACCAACCGAATGGTGGATCTGGTGGAGGAAGGGGTCGATCTGGCCATTCGCATCGGGGAGATCCGAAATGAGGATCTGGTGGCGAAATATCTCTGTCCCTACAACATGACGATCTGCGCCGCGCCGGAATATCTGGCGCGTCACGGTACGCCGCAAACGCCAGCCGATCTGGTGGATCACCTGTGTCTGTCGCACACGGTATGGACGGCGCGTAACGAGTGGCGGCTGCCCGGTGTGGAAGGCGAGGTGCGCTGGAAGCGTGATGCCGTCTTACGATGCAATGACGGCTACGGCTTACGCATGGCGGCGCGAGCCGGGGCAGGACTATTGCTGCAACCGGAAGTGCTGGTGGCTGAAGAGCTGGCAAACGGCAGGCTGGTTCGGGTTCTGGAAGCGTTTACGCCCGCGCCGAGGCCGGTGCATTTATTGTGGCGCCAGGATTTGCGTCCGCTGCCTAAGCTAACGGAATTTATTGCCCATATTCTGCTAAGATTGGGCACAATATAAAAAAAGAAGGTAAGTAAAGAATGTCTGCAAACAAACTCGCCAGCAGCGCGCAGGGCCTGCAATCCTCTGCCATCCGTGAATTATTAAAACATAGCAAAATGGCAGGCGTGATTTCGCTGGGGGGCGGTATTCCAAACCCGGATCTGTTCGATCATGAAGGTTTAAAAATTGCCGCTGATGCCGTGCTGTCTCAGCATTTTGGCGAAGCGTTCCAGTACGGCCTGACGGAAGGCGTCCCGGGGCTACGCGAAGAGATCCAACGCATCTGTGAAGGTCGCGGCATCGCCTGTAAAGCCGATGACGTGGTCATTACATCCGGCTCTCAACAGTCGCTTGACGTGCTGGCACGTGCGTTAATTAACCCGGGCGATACGGTCGTCGTTGAGCGTCCGACCTACCTCGCCGCGTTGCAGGTCTTTGGCCTGGCACAGGCGAATTTTGAATCCGTCGGCACCGACGGCGACGGCATGAAAGTAGATGAACTTGAAGCGCTGGTGGCAACCAAAACCATCAAAGCGGTTTATATCGTGCCAACCTTTGGTAACCCGGGCGGCGTGACGCTCTCCGAGGCGCGTCGTAAACAGCTGGTGGAATTATCGAAGCGCTATGACTTCGTGATTATCGAAGACGATCCGTACAGCGAAATCAACTATACCGAGGAAGCGTTCCGCCCGCTGATTGCTCATGCCAAAGATATCGGCAATGAGGATAACGTGGTGTACACCTCCACCTTCTCTAAAATCCTCGCGCCGGGCACCCGCGTGGGCTGGGTGCTGGTGCCGGAGTGGCTGAAGCGTGCGGTGGTGAACCTCAAGCAAACCACCGATCTGCACACCAGCACGCTGTCGCAGCTGATGACGTACGAATATCTGAAAACCGGTCGTCTGGCGAATCAGATTAAAATGATCCGCGAAGCCTATCGCCAGAAATACCAGACCTTTGCCAGTGAACTGGAAGCGGAGCTGGGCAATGTGATGTCGTTCCACAAGCCAAAGGGCGGCATGTTCCTGTGGGCGAAAATGAATAACGGCATCAATACGACGAAATGGCTGGAAAAAACGTTGAGCAACGGCGTCGTGTTTGTGCCGGGTGAGTTCTTCTACTGCAACGAGCCGGACCACACCACGCTGCGCATGTCTTTCGTTACCCCAACGGATGAGCAGCTTAAAGAAGCGGTTCGACGTCTGAAAATTTCCCTGTAGGCGGATGCGCATAATGGCAGATGCCGTTATGCGCTGTTCCCGTGTAGGGTAAGGTTATTGCGTGGCGTGGGCGAGGGTGCGGTCAAATGCATCGCCGTCTGGCGCCTGTGTGACTTCATGGATCCGACAAATTTTCCCCTCGCGCAGCGTGGCAAACATATACACCTCTAATTCTGCCTGGCGACCATCCGGATATGTCACGGCCACTCTGTGCCGGTCTGCCACACATTCGTTATGGCAACATAACGCTTCCACGGTAAACGTAATCTCGCGGATCTGCGCACGCACATGGTTCAGGTGTTTCATAAATCCCTGATAATCAAGCATGTGACCGTCCGTAACCTGCTGGTAATCGGGCGTAAACACCTCTGCCGGATCTACATTGCCATTGAATAAGCGGGTTAACAGACAGGCCATTTGCTCGCGCTGCGCGGTGTTGTCGGGCTGGTTTATCAGGGATGTAATGATGGTCATGTTAGCTCCTCGTGATGTTGAGCCGCTATCATCCTTGACAGCATAAGGCGTAGTTTCTGTAATAAGTCGAAGAATAACGATTTTCGGTCAAATTCATGCTGACAACTGAGAGGCTTGTTCATCCCGGCGGCTATCACACCCCGTGGCACAGCCATCATGCCGGCCAGCTCTGGCGCATTGCTGCGGGGCTGCTGGTGATTGAGACGCCGCTGGGGCGTTCGGTGGTACCCGCAAAACATATCGGCTGGATCCCGCCTGGTCAGCAGCACGCTGCCTTTTCGGAAAGTGCGATTGAAGGTTGCGCTGTCTATCTTGACCCTGCCCATTGTGAAGGGCTTCCGGAAGAGGCCACGCTTTTCGAGTCTGACGATTTTACCGATGCACTGTTTTCCCGTTTAAGCGTTGCCGGGAGTGAATACGATCCCCGAAAGCTCATCCTGCTGCTGGAGGAGTTGGCTCTGGCGTCTCAGGTCCGCTTTTATCTGCCCGTACCGACCGATCCCCGGCTGAAAAATGTGGTCAGGAAACTGCTGCAATCCGTCGATGATAATCAGACGGTGGAAAGCCATGCCAGCCGTGCCGGGATGAGCGTACGTACATTCAACCGGCGGTTTAGCGCGGAGACGGGGATGAACTTCGTCAACTGGCGCCAGCTGGCGCGCGTCATGCAGGCGATGGAGTGGCTGGCGGCGGGGAAGCCGGTGGGGTGGATTGCGCTCTCGTGCGGATACAGCAGCGTCAGCGCATTTATTGAAGTTTTCAGAACGTGGACCGGTAAAACGCCGGGGCAGTGGGCGATTAAAGAAGGCCCTTTTGCGCAAAGGTAATGCGCGTGGCCTCGTTGAGATCCAGCTCTCTTAACGATTCCGGATAAACCCAGGCGATCTCCTGAAACTCGTCGTTAAACGTAACATCCCGATTGGCGCTGATGCAGTCGAAGATCAGATAAATCATATAAATTTCCTCGGTGGTACCATCGGCGTAAGTTTTGACCCTGATGTCATCGCGAAAAGCCCAGGGCTTGACGTCGATAATGTCCAGCGCGTCGCCCAGCTCCTCACGGACTTCACGGCGCAGCGCCTGTTCCATGGTTTCGCCTGGTTCCATTCCACCACCGCAGAGTGCCCACTGACCGGGGAATACACCGCGATCGTCGGCCATTTTACATAGCAGGTAGGCTCCGTCATTCTGGATGATGGGGCAGACAATGGTTCGTTGGCGCATGATTTCTTCCTGAAAAATGAATTTGGGCTACTATAGCAGATTGGTGATGGAGATCATGTTAGGTGTGTTGGATCCTCATCACTCGGAACAGCGGTGTAGGCCGGGTAAGGCGAAGCCGCCACCCGGCGTTTGACTACCGCTCCCTCAGCGCCTCCTTCGCCCGGTTAAACGGCTTAATCAGATAATCCAGCACCGTTTTCTCCCCGGTCTTAATATCCACCGTCGCAATCATCCCCGGCACAATCGAAAAGTGCCTGCCCGCCTTGTTCACCAGATAATCCTGGCTGGTGCGAATGAATACACGGTAGTAGAACACCTCCGGCTTCGCTTCGTCCTGAATGGTGTCCGGCGAAATGGTCTCCACCACTCCGTGCAGCCCGCCGTAAATCGCGTAATCGTAGGCGGTGATTTTCACCAGCGCCTCCTGATTAGGATGGATAAAGGCGATATCCCGGGGCGAGAGGCGGGTTTCAATCAGCAGGTGATCGTCCACCGGCACAATCTCCATTAACTCGCCGTTGGGCGGTATGACGCCGCCGATGGTGGTCACCTTGATGTTTTTCACGATCCCGCGCACCGGCGACTTAACCGTCAGGCGGGTAACGGAATCCTCGCGGCCTTTCAGGATCGCTGACACCATATCCACCTCGGCGTTGGCCTTCGACAGCGCTTCACGGGCCTGCACGTAATACTGGGAACGTACGTCGGTGAGCTTCAGCTCCAGGTCGCTTTTCTGCCGTTGCAGGCGCAGCACTTCCACGTGGCTGGCGGCACCGGTTTTCACCAGCCGTTGAGTGATCGCCAGTTCTTTATTGGCGAGCGCTAACGCGGAGCGAAGTTCACGCTGCGTATCCTCCAGCTGGGCGCGGCGAGAGTTGTAAAGCCGCGTTTCTGCGGCGGTCAGGTCGGTCCATTTCGCCAGGGAAGGCGGGAATTTCAGCGGGAGATCGTTCACCTCGGCGTACAGGCGCACGCTGGAGGCCAGCGACGCGCGGTAACGCGCCGCGCTTTCGCCGACGTTAGATTCCGAGCGGGTAGGATCCAGCCGCGCCAGCACCTGTCCGGCCTGCACCTGATCCCCTTCGTGTACGTTCAGCTCAGTGAGGATCCCCCCATCCAGCGACTGCAATACCTGCTCGCGTGAACTGGGGATCACTTTTCCGGTGCCGGTTGAGACTTCATCCAGCACCCCGAACCACGCCCAGACGCCGAGCACCACAAACATCAGCAGGGAGAAGAAAACGATGCGCCGGGCACCGGTATAACCGCTTTCGGAGTCGAGCGCGTTATCCAGATCTTCTACTGCGGCAACGTCACGCTGATTGATTTTCATTATTCCACTCCCGTCCGGTTGCCTGCTGCTGTTGCTGCATACGGCTGTTGTTCAGCGCCTGCGCTTTTGGCGCGTCCATCACCAGCATGCCATCTTTGAGTACCACCACGCGCTCCACCAGCTCCAGTACCGGCACACGGTGGGTCGCGACAACCAGCGTGCGGTTGCCGAGCCACGCCCCGAGACGTTGAATAAATTCCCGCTCGGTATGTTCATCAAGGGAGGCGGTCGGTTCATCCATCAGCACGATATTCGGGTCGCGCAGCAGCATCCGCGCCAGCAGAATAGACTGCCGCTGCCCGCCGGACAGCCCGACGCCGTTCTCCATAATCGGGTAATCCAGCCCCTTTGGCAGCTTCTGCACAAAGCTGGCCGCGCCGCACATCTCCAGCACCTCGAAGATCTCTTCATCGGTGGCGCGCGGCATGCCGAGCGTGATGTTCTCGCGCAGGGTGCCGTAAAACAGCCGGGCGTTTTGGGTCATAAAGCCGACGTTTCTCCGCACGTCAGCCACGTCCAGATGCGGCAGGCTGAGGTTGTCGAGCCGCAGTTCACCGCCCGCCAGATCCATCCCGCCCGCCATCGCCTGCAACAGGGTTGATTTACCCGCGCCGTTGCGCCCGAGGATCGCCACTTTTTCGCCCGCTTTGATCTCCAGGCGGTTAATGCGCAGCGCCATGCGGGGATCTTCCGGGTGATAGCGGAACTGCGCCTGCTCGAAAAGATAGTGGCCGCGCAGCACGTCCTGGCGGATCGGCGTCTCTTCGCGCTGGTTCTCGGTCGGCAGCTGCATAATGCTGTCCAGCCCCTCTTTGGCCGCCTTCACCTGCTGCCAGCGGGCCAGCACGCCGCACAGCGTCGCCATCGGGGCGATCATCCGTGAGGCGAGCATCGAGGCGGCCACCACCGAACCGGTGGTTAAGGTGCCGTCGATCACCATCGGTGCGCCCACCACGATCACCCCGGCATAGACCAGGCTCTGAATGGTCATCCCCCAGCTGATCAGGTTCTGCGTCAGTTCGCGGGTGCGCAGGCCGGATTCGGCGGTGATCTGGATATAGCTGTTCCACTGCTGCAAAAAGCGGTTCTCCGCCTGCATCAGCTTGATGTCCTCCAGCCCCTGCACGCTCTCCACCAGCACCGCGTTGCGCAGGGTAGATTCATGCGCCGACTGCTTCGCCAGCTCCGCCAGCTTCTTTTGCAGCAGCAGGCCAGGCAGGACCATAATCACCGCCGCCACCGGGGCGATCCACGCCAGCTGCGGGGCGATGATCGCCAGCACAATCACAAACAGGATAAAGAACGGCAGATCGACGATGGTGGAAATGGTGGAGGAGGTGACCATCTCGCGGATCTGCTCCAGCTCGCGCAACTGGGAGATAAAGCTGCCGGTGGAGCGCGGAATGGCGCTGTGGCGTAGCCGCAGCGCGTGGCCGAAGACCCGATCCGAGACGCGCATATCCGAGCGTTTGCCCAGCAGATCCATAATGTGCCCGCGCGCCACGCGCAGCACAAAACCAAACAGCGTGGCGATCAGTACCCCAATGGTCAGTACGTAGAGCGTCGGGTAGGACTGGGCGGGGATCACCCGGTCATACACCTGCATGGAAAAGACAATGCCGGAGAGGGAGAGCACGTTGATAAACAGCGCCGCCAGCATCACCCAGCTGTAAGGGCGAAGGTCGCGCATCACCAGCCGGTAGAGCCAGTCCGGGCGGTATTTTGAGATATAGGCGTCCACGCGGCTGTCCTTCAGCGCCGCCAGCGGACGCAGGGCGATGACGTGGCGGATGGCAGGCAGCATCGCGCTCATCGACAGGCGGTTGGTGTGCGTGCTGTCGTCGAAAAAGCTGACCTCAAGCGTATCCTCGCCGTCGAAATTATCGATCACGCCGATTTTACCGTCGTTCAGCTCTACCACCACCGGCAGACGCCAGCTGTTGATGGCGTGCTGATCGGCCGTCAGCAGCTGGAACGTCAGCCCGGCTTCACGGGCGAGCTGCGTCAGCGCGGGCACCATCGGTTTGCCTTTCAGCCACGGCGCGCCCGCGATCAGCGAGCCTGGCGAGCAGGCAACGCGATAGCGCGTCGCCACATAGCCAAACGCCTGCGCCCACTGCTCCAGCGCCTCATCCGTCATGTTTTCACCCTGCGGAATATCGCGTTGCTTCATGGCTGGATCTCCACGGTCTGGATGGTACGGTTTTCAAGATCGAACGCCTGACGTATGCGCCCGGTTTGGTAGAGACAGTTCAGCTGAAGCTGGCGGAGCTGTCCGGCGGTTTGCTGCTGGGTAAAGCGCGCCTGATACACCTCCTGCTCGGCGTTGAGCACGTCGAGCAGCGGGCGGGAACCAAGATCGAGATACTGCTGCTGATACAGCTCGCGGGTACGGGCGCTGAGCGCTTCCTGGCGGCCCTGGATCTGAAGCGTGCTCATCAGGCTCATCACCTGGCTGCGCGCTTCCAGCAGTTTTTGCCGCACCTCAAGACGGGTGCGCTGAATGGTGGACTGGGCCGATTCCACCGCGTGTCCGGCGGCATTACGCCGGGCGGTGAGGCCGCCGCCCTGATAGAGCGGCATCTGCACTTTTACCCACGCGGAGTACTGGGTGCGGTCCCGCGTTTCGTTGCCTGAGTAACGGTCGTTAAGATAGTGGCGGACTTCCGGCTCCAGCGAGACGGTAGGGGTCATCTGCGCGTTGGCATAGTCGAGATTGGCCTGCGCGACGTTGGCCTGCGCCCAGGCCGCTAAAACCGAGGGTACCAGGCGATCGTCCGGCTCGGCAATATCGCAGCTGCGGGCCAGACTTTGCGGAAATTCATTGCTGACCGCATTCAGGCTGTCCCAGCCCAGCATGCTCATCAGCGTGGCGCGTGAGCTGTCGAGGCTGGCCTGATACTGCATCAGCTGCGCTCGCGCGCCTTCGATACGGGCATCGGTCTGCACCACGTCAGAGAGCGACGTGGCGCCTTCGTCATTACGCAGCTTCGTCAGTGTGCCGATGGAGGTCAGGGCGTCCAGCTGTTCTTTAGCGGTCTCGACCATCTGCTGCCAGGTTTGCACCTGCACCATAGCGATGGCGGTATCGTGGGCGATAGTGTCGATGCTCACCAGCACGTTGGCCTGCTGCTGGGCGACGCCCGCGTTTTCGGCGCGCACCTGGCTTGCGACTTTGCCGAAGTCGTAAAGCATTTGCGAAAGAGAAAGCACCAGCGAGGGGGTAAAGCCATTATCGTCGCCGTCGTGGCTATAGCCGTTATCCATGCCGGCGTTAATTTGCGGATAATATTTCGATTTGGCGACGTCCACATTTTCGCTCTGCTGATAGAGTTTGCCGACGGCTTCACTGATGGCCGGATGCCAGGTCACGGCGCGGTTTACGGCTTCATCCAGCTGTAGCGTGCCGGGGGCGGCTTTGCTGGCTACGGGCGCCACGCGGCCATTTAAAGAGGGGAGTTCCTGCGTTTCGCTTAATTGTCCGGTATTAATCATCGCCGCAGGGTTTGCCGCGATAGCGGGCACAGATATCAGGCAGCACGAGAGCCACCAGTAAGGCATCTTCTTTCCCATGTCTTGTCCCTAATAAAAAAGTACTGCTTTTTTGTTTATGCCCGGGCGCTGTGCGCGCCCGGGTCATTTCTTGCAGGTGCTATCAGGTAATGATGTGTTGCTGGTTTACAAGCTCGTCGTAGGTGGTCTGAACGTTGTCCAGCGTAACGAGCGTAGATTTAGTGTAGGCGGCTCCCGTGCCGTCACGGTCGATGGAGATCACAGTATTGTTACCGCTTTGTGAAACAGAGACATAGTTCCCCAGCGTCGACGCGCTACCGTTCCAGCCCACCAGCAGATCGCCAATGTCGATCTTGTCTCCCTGCGACAGGGAGAAGTTCGTCCAGTGGTCACCCGTGCTGTTACCTGCGGTGGCGTTACCCGCCGTAGTGTTCAACACCTGATAAATCAGCGTGTCGCCGTAGGCCGTGCCGCTAATCACATCGTTATGTTCCGAACTGACAAATTTCGGTGCCATATTGATGGTCAGCGAGGCGGTATCCCGGGTGCCGTTAGCGTCGGTCAGGGTGTAGTTAAAGACCTCCTTGCTGGTGATGGTAGAGAACGATATCCCCGGGTTGAGTGTGTAGGTGTAACTGCCGTCTGCGGCAATCGCCAGCGTGCCGTAGTGACCCGTGATGTTTACCTGCGTGCTGCCGGTGTAAGGATCCAGCGTGGTGGTTACGCCGTCGTAGCCGGTAATGCTGAGACGGGTATCCACCGAGTGCAGCTGGTCCATCGCGCCCGCGGAGCCGGTGCCGTCGAAGATATTGCCGTCAACGGTGTGGGTGCCCGTGGCGTCAAACTGCGACAGGGAGTAGCTGGTCCCGGTGACGCTTGGGGTAACGGTGATATTTCCCACCCCCAGCGGTCCCATTCTGCCGGTATAGTTCAGCGTATAGGTTCCCGCTTCCAGATCGAGGCCCGTCAGGTTGATCGTCGCCCTGCCGCCCAGCAGCAGCCCGCCGTTAAATGAGCCGGATCTGAGGGTGGTGGTGCCGTTGGTCAGCGTCCAGTCGACCGTTAACCCGGTAAGGGTCAGCAGCGAGGCGACGTTAAACGACAGAACCACGTTATGCAGTGCAGTATTAGGATCCACCACGAAGGTCCCGCTTCCGCTGCCCTGGGTTGAGGCAAGCAGCGCGGCGTTCCAGCTCGCCGACCCGACGGTGGTATCCGAGTATGCGGCGGTGCGGTGCACCGAGTTCACGTCCATCGCCGTGCTGACATCGTTCACCGCGTCCATTGGCTGCGCGGTCGGGGTGATGTTCAGCGATGCCGTGTCTTTCGAGCCGTTCGGCGCGGTGATGGTGTAGACGAAGGTATCTGGGGTGCTGATGCTGTCAGCGCCGACTCCGCTGTCCAGGGTGTAAGTGTACTCCCCGGCTGCGTTGATCCGCAGCGTACCGTACTCGCCGGTGATCTCCGTCAGGCCGCTGCTGTTCACCGCCACGCCGTTAACGTCGGAGACCACGGTACCTGCTGGCGCAATATCATCCGCCAGCACATCCCCGGTCGTGCTCTCGCTCACGCTTGCCACGCTGTAGACATGATCCTGCAAGACGTTCAGCGTGTAGGCCGTCAGCGCGGTGATCCCCGCCGCCGTATTGAGCAGGAACAGGTACTCGCCAGCGGGCAGGTTCAACGTCAGCTGCGGGGAAGTGCCGCCCAGCAGCGGCGCGCGCAGCCAGCCGGGTTCAACGCGCATCTGCTCGAAGGTCTGCGTCGCATTGTTGAACTTATAGATGTAGAGGTCGAACACCGAGGCCAGCGCGACGCCGCCCACGGACGCCTGAACGGTCATGGTGCGGGTGGTGCCTTCTTCCACGTTATAAATGATCGGGTTGGCCAGATCGTCCAGCAGGTTCAGCCCCAGGGTATTGCCAAGGTTGATCCCCACCAGGGTAAAGCCGCCCTGCGACGAGGTGCCGTTGTTGATCGCCTCCACGGTGGTGTCGAAGGTCAGCGAGGCGGTATCGTCCACGGCCACGATACCGCTGCTGCTGGTGCCTTCGCCCAGCGACAGAACCAGATTTGCCGAGGCGCTGGTGCCGTTATGGGTGATGGTGTAGGTAAAGTTCTCCGTGCGGCCAATGACGGCGGCGCTGGTGTTGGTCAGGTTATAGGTATAGCTGCCGTCCAGGTTGATGGTCAGCGTGCCGTATTGCCCCTGAATCACCGTGCCGTCAGCCGTAACGCTGGTGGTGGTGCCCTGGGCGTTGGTGACCGTAGTGACGGTGGTGCCCGCCGGGGCGTTGTCGCTGCCTGCGGTTGGATCCACGTCAGTGATGACGTTCCCGACAACGCTGGTCTCGCCGGACACGGTGCCTGCGCTGGTCTCTTTCACCGCCACATCGAGGCTGGTGTAAGAGCCGGTTGCCAGCAGGTTAGTGTTGTAGCTCAGGACGCGATACTGACCATTCGCCAGCCCGTTCAGGTTCAGCGACACCCCCGTCGCGCCGAGGGTCAACAGGTCAGCGAACTGCGGCTGTCCGGTATCGACCACGGTGGTCCAGGTGTTGTTGGCGGCGTCAAAGCGCTGTACCACCAGTTCAAGGGTATTGAGCAGGGAAAGAACGGCACCCGTGGCGTTGGCGTTCACGGCAATATCCGCACTGCCGCCGTTGCCGACGGTGAAACCTACCTGCGCGGTGTCGTTGCCGAGCAGCGTCAGCACGTTACCTAAGGCGCCTACCAGCAGGAAACCATAGTCGCTGTACTGCGAGTTGGTCACCGTGGCGGTGGTCGTGAGCGCCAGTTCTTCAGCGTTGGTGCTGGCAGAGAGCGGCACCACCGGCGCAAGGGCTGAGCCGGGCAGCGAAACGTTGCCTGCCGCATCGGTGGCGGTGATTTGCAGCGTCTGACCTTCCGTCTGTTTATTGAGGAAGGTGTAGCTCCAGGAACCGTTGCTGTCCGCCGTGGCGGTGACCGTTGAATTATCCGCCAGGCGGATGGTGACGGTGCTGCCCGCTTCAGCGCTACCGGTCAATACGCTGCCGTCTGCGTTGAAGGTCCCGGTTGGAGCCGTTGGCGCAGTGAGATCGACAATGACGGTGGTCGACGTGGAAATCGGGCTGGTGCCCGAGCCGTTGCTCGCCGTGGCGGTGAAGGCATGCGGGCCTTCACTCAGCACCGGCGTGGTGAAGCTCCAGTTGCCGCTGGCATTCGCGGTGACCGTGCCCATCAGCACCCCGTTGTTATAGAGGGTGATGGTCGTGTTCGGCTGCGCCGTGCCGCTCAGGGTTGGCGTGGTGTCATCGGTGGTATTCCCGTTGGTAAGGTTGCCCGTCACCGTGCCGACGTTATCGTCGATGTTTGCGATAACCGGCGCGTTCGGGATCGTGGTGATCGGGGCAATCACGGAGGTGGTGATACCCGCGTTACCGGCCTTATCCGTAGCAAAGACGATCAGGGATTCACCGGCGGTCTGTGCAGGGGTGATGGTGGCGCTGAAGCTTCCGCTACCGTCCGCGACGGCCGTTCCAAGCACGGTTCCGGTGCTGCTGGTGATGGTGACGGTGCTTCCCGCTTCTGCTGTACCGGTGACCTGCGTCCCGTTGGTGATCACCGCCAGCCCGGTTGGGGCTGGTGGCGGCGTCAGGTCAACGTTAATCGTGATAATCGGTGAAGCCACGCTGGTATTGCCCGCGGCATCGGTGGCGGTTGCGGTGAAGTTATGCGCGCCTTCCGTCAGCGTGGTGCTGGTTTGCGGCAGCGTCCAGTTGCCGTTGGCATCGGCAGTGACGGTCCCCACCAGCGTCGTGCCGTCGTAAATACGTACGGTGGCATTGGCTTCTGCCGTACCGTTTAAGGTCGGACGGGTGTCGTTGGTTGGGTTGGTGCCAGTAACAGGTCCGGTGACGGTCCCCACATCATCCTCAATCGAGGTGATTGCCGGTGCGACAGGGGCGGTGGCATCCACATTAATGGTGTAACCGCCGGTCTGCGCGCTGGCGTTGCCCACCGCGTCGGTAGCGGAGAAGGTCAGATTATGCGGCCCGTCAGCCAGCGGGGTGGAAGGCGTAAAGCTCCACGCGCCGCCGGTGGCGACTGCGGTGCCAATCTGTACCCCATTATCAAAGATGGTGACCGTCGCGCCGGCTTCTGCCGTACCGGTGAGTGTTGGCCGCGCGTCGTTGGTTAACCCGCCGTTGGCGACAGGCGCAGCGGCGTTACCGACATCGTCGGTGATGCTGGTCAGCACCGGCAGCGCTGGCGGCGTGGTGTCAATGGTCAGGCTGAAGTCGGCGGACGACGTGCTGGTGTTACCCGCCTGATCCGTTGCTTCTGCGGTAAAGGTGTGTGACCCACTGTCCAGCGGCACGGTGATATCGACGGTCCAGTTGCCATCGGCATCGGCAGTACCGGTGCCCACCAGCGTGGTGCCCTCATAAATATTCACGGTGGCCAGCGGCTCGCTGGTCCCCACCAGACGCGGGAGAGGATCGTTGGTGGTCTGGCCGGAACCTATTGCCCCGGTGATGGTGCCAACGTCGTCAATCGCCTGGGTGATAACCGGCGCGACAGGCGCAGCCGTATCTACCACCAGCGTAAAGCCTGGTGAGGCAGGGCTGACGTTGCCCGCGGCATCGGTTACCGTGGCGGTCCAGGTGTGGCTGCCGTTTGCCAGCGTACCGGTGGTAAAGCTCCATACGCCGTCTGCGTCCGCCACGGCGGTACCCACTTCACGGCCACTTTCATAAATGGTGATGGTCGCGTTGGCCGCCGCGGTGCCGTTCAGTGTTGGCGTGGTGTCGTCTGTGCTTTGTCCCGAGGCGACCGGGCCCAGCACGGTACCAGCATCGTCAGTGGCCGGGGTAAAGACCGGTGCCTCGGGCACCGAGGTATCCACCGTCAGGTTGAACGGTGGTGAGGTGACCCCGGTATTGCCTGCGGCATCGGTGGCGTTGAAGGTAATGGTATGCGGCCCTTCACCCAGCGCGGTGGTCGGCGTGAAGGTCCAGTTACCCTGGGCGTTGACGACCGCCGTGCCGATTTCCACATCATCGACAATAACGTGCACCGTTGCGCCCACTTCCCCCGTACCGTTGAAGGTTGGACGGGTGTCGTTGGTGGAACCGTTGCTGGCGAGGGTTCCCGTTCCCGGGCTGACATCGTCTATTACCGTGGTAACCACCGGGGCCGCAGGCCCGGCGGTATCCACCGTAAAGGCGAACACTGGCGAGTTGGCGGAGACGTTTCCGACATCATCGCTGGCGTTAACGCGCAGGTTATACGTCCCGTCAGTCAGTACCGGATCCGGCGTAAAGGTCCAGTTGCCGCTGCCGTCGACCGTGGTGGTGCCAATCTCCACGCCGTTATTAAGCACGTGAATGATGGTACCCGCCTGGCCGGTGCCGCTGAGGGTTGGCGTGGTGTCATTGGTCACCTGCCCGGCGGTAAGCGGGCCGGTTGTGCCTCCCGGGGCGTTGTCGCTGACCGTAACGATCGTCGGCACCTGTGGCGCAGTCAGATCGATTTCGACGCTCCAGGCGTTGGACGGCTGGCTGACGTTGCCCTGCGGATCTGTGGCTCTGACGGTAAAGTCATGCGTCCCTTCGCCGAGGGCGGTTTCAGGGGTAAATGTCCAGGCACCGGTGCCGTCTGCTGCCACCGTACCAATTTGCGTAGCGCCATCAAAAATGGCGACGACGCTGTTCGGCTCGGCGCTACCGGTCAGGGTTGGCGTAGTGTCGTTGGTTGGATCGCCGCTTGGGACAGGCGTTGCCGCATTGCCTGCGTTATCCGTCACGCTGGTAATCACCGGCGTGGTAGAGACGGTGTCGACAACGATGGTGATCCCGGCCGACGGGGCGCTCTCATTGCCTGCCGGGTCGGTGGCGGTCACGGTCAGGGTGTGGTTGCCGTCGTCCAGCGCAGGCGGCGTGTAGCTCCAGGTGCCGGTCGGACCGACAACAACGGTGCCCAGCGGTTCGCCGTCATCGTACACCGTAATGGTGTCCCCGGCCGTGCCTGTTCCGGTCAGGGTAGGACGGTTGTCGTTGGTGCTCTGCCCGTCAGCGATTGGGCCGGTGACCGGGCCTACGTCATCGGTCACCGCACCGATGGCTGGTGCGGTCGGATCGGTAAGGTCGACGGTAACGGTCGCGACAGGCGACTGCCCGCTGGTCGCGCCGGTGGTGGTATTCGTGGCGGTGACGGCGAAGGTGTGTGGCCCTTCCGTCAGCGGCAGGAGCGGCGTGTAGCTCCAGTTGCCGTTGGTATCCGCAACGACAGTGGTCACCGGAAGCAGCGATCCATCCTGATAAATGGCGATCACGCTGCCCGGATCGGCGGTGCCGGTAAGGGTAGGCGTGGTGTCATTGGTGGTTTTATCTTTCACGTCGCCAATGACGGGATCGACGTCATCGTTGATCGCTGTAATCACCGGCACCGCAGGCAGATCGAGCGGAGAGTCCGGCACGTCAAAGGTGGTTGACGGGCTGGCATTGCCTGCGGGGTCCGTGGCGGTGAGCGTCAGCGTAGTGGCATCGAGTTGGGCCGGGGAGAGGGCGATGGTGAAGGAGCCTCCCGTCGCGACCCCGGTCCCGATGATATTGCCGTTGGCGTCTTTAACCGTCACCGTGGTTCCGTCATCTGCCGTACCGGTCAGCGGAGTGCCCTCCGCGGCAATGGCGATATTAGTTGGCGTTGCAGGCGGCAGGGTATCCACCGTTACGCTGAGATCCCCGGAGCTGGCGGAGGTATTTCCCGCCGCGTCACTCGCGGCCACGGAGAAGGTATGCGGCCCCTCGGTCAGCGCAGGGTCGGCGGTCCAGGACCATGTCCCGTTCGGCTGAACCTCCACGACCACCGGCGAGGCGACACCATCAACAGAAACGGTTACGCTCGAACCCGGCTCGCCAATCCCGGTGAGGGTTGGGGTACCGTCGCGGGTGTAAAGCACGCTGTTGGTCAGTTGGCTGTCAGAGACGGCGTCAATTTGCGGCACGGTCGGTGCCTGCGTATCGACCGTCACGCTAAAGACCGGGCTGACCGGGCTCAGGTTACCCGCGTCGTCCACCGCGGCGACGGTGATATTCAGCGGGCCATCGGTTTGTGTCGGCAGGGTGTATGACCACTCGCCATTGGCGATTTCAACGCGATCCACTTCCACGCCGTTGTTGTAGATAATCACCGTTTCGCCGGTCGTGCCGCCGCCGCCAATGACAGGTGTGTTATCGTTGGTTGAGCCTCCATTCTGAGCGCCGCCAATGGAACCGATGAGCGGGGTATCCGGGGCGAGGGTGTCGACCGTTATCGTGATACCGGTTGATGGCAGAGATTCATTGCCGGCTTCATCGGTGGCGGTCGCCGTGTATTGGTGCGTCCCTTCGCCAATGTTGCTCTCAGGACGCCAGCTCCAGTTACCGCTACCGTCCACCGTGACGCTGCCCACGGCCTGCGGCTCGCCTGTACCCACCTGGTCATAGATGGTAATGACGTCATTCGGCGTACCGGTGCCGCTCAGTACCGGGCGCGGATCGTTGGTGGTTCCGCCGTTGTCCACTGGCCCGGTGATCTGGCTTACGCTGTCTGTCACCGTCGGGATCCCCGGCTGGCCCGGCGCGTCGGTATCAATGGTAATGGTCACTGGCGTGGACGGTGCGCTTTCGTTCCCGGCGCTGTCCTGATTGGTCACCGTCAGGGAGAGATCGTAGGTGCCGTCAGGGAGCGGATCTTCCGGTGTCCAGCTCCAGTTACCGTCGCCATCGATCTCGGCTTCACCTATTTTGGTTGCGCCATCGTAAATGCTTACGGTATCTCCCGGCGTGCCCGAGCCGCTCAGGGTTGGTGTGGTATCGCGGGTGGTCTCCCCAGGATTCAGAGCCGTCCCCGGTGTGGCGCCGTCCGGGTTCACGGTGATCTCAGGAATATCCGGCGTTGCAGGCGCGGTCGTGTCGATCGCCAGCTCAAACGGTGGCGAGATGGTGGTATTACCCGCCTCATCCGTCGCGTGGACCGTCAGCGAATGCGGGCCGTCCGTCAGCGGCGTGGTTGGCGTAAAGCTCCAGCCGCCGCTGCCGTCAAGCACGGCCGTGCCGAGCAGGGTGGTCCCGTCATAGATAGTGATGGTGGTGCCTTCCGGTGCGGTTCCCTGCAGCTGCGGCAGCGTGTCATCGGTAGTATCCCCGCTGTTAAGCGGAACCTGCACAGTGCCGATGTTATCGGAGACGGTGTCAAGGGTGGCTGCCGGTGGCGGAGTGGTATCGACGGTAAAGGTAAAGCCGGGTGATGATGCGCTGGTGTTGCCGGCCGCATCGCTCGCGACGACGGTGAACGTATGCTGCCCGTTCCCTAATGCGGTAGTGGGCGTGAAGGTCCATGCGCCGCCGTTGTTCACAATGGCAGTACCAATATCCTGTCCGTCCAGGCGGATCGTCACGGTGGAGCCCGGCTCGCCGGTACCGTTCAGCGTCGGGAGCGTGTCGTTGGTGATTTGGTTGTTGTCGAGCGGCCCCGTGCGGCCCGGTACGTCATCAATGACCTGCGTAATGGCTGGAGCGCCCGGCGCGGCGGTATCCACCGTGATGCTCCAGGTGTTCGATGTCCCGCTGAGGTTATTGTTGGCGTCAACCGCCGTCGCCGTCAGCACGTGCCCGCCGTCGGGAAGATCCGTTTCCAGCGTGATGGACCACTGGCCGTCAGGCCCAACCACCGTGGTGCCGATTTCAGTGGTGCCGCTGTAGAGGGTGATCGTCGTGCCGGGCTCGCCCGTTCCGTTGATGGTCGGGGTTTTGTCGTTGGTGAGACCGTTCTGGCTGACAGGACCGGTGACGTCGAGCGCATCATCCTCCACGCCTGTGATGACCGGGGTTTGTGCCGCGGTGATGTCCGGCGCGTCAAACGGCGCGGTCGGGCCGGTGTTTCCGGCGGTATCGGTGGCATCTGCGGTCAGGGCTTCGCCGTTGGCTTTCGGCGGGATCAGATCAACGCTGAAATTACCCTGATCGTCGGCGACCGCTTCCCCGAGCTTAACGCCATTTTCACGAATGGTGACGGTGCTGCCCGGCTCGGCTGTACCGGTTACCGTGGTGCCGTCGGCAGAGATCACCACGTTTTCCGGTGCCAGCGGTGGCGTGCTGTCTGGCGCGTCGGCAAAGCCGGACGGACTGGTGTTGCCGCTACCGTCGGTGGCCGTCACTGCAAGGGCTTCGCCGTTGGTCTGGGCTGGCGAAATCGGGATGGTAAAGGTGCCGTCCGGACCGGCGGTGGCCTGGCCGATGATCGTACCGTCCGGCGCTTTAATAATAATCGTGCTGTTTGGCTCGGCGGTTCCGCTGACGCTTGCCCCGTCTTCCGCCACCACCAGGTTACCCGGTGCGGCAGGCGCGGTGATGTCCGCTGCGTTAACCAGCGCCGGTGAACTCTGGTTGCCTGCGGCATCGGAGGCGACCACGGAGATGATCTCGCCGTTCACTTGTGCAGGGTTCAGGTTGGCGACGTAGTTGCCGTTGCTGTCGGCAGTGGCGGTCCCGATTTGCACCCCGGCGTTGTTGGTGATGACAATTTTACTGCCCGGCTCGGCAGTACCGGTGATTTGCGTGCCTGTCGAATTGAGCGTCGCCTCCGGCATGTCTGGCGGCGTAAGATCGACGGTAAAGTTGATCGGCTGAGACAGGCCGCTCTGGTTGCCTGCCGCATCGGTTTCGCGCAGGGTAATCGAATGTGCACCCTCTGCCAGCGGCGTTGTCGGCGTGATGCTCCAGGTACCGTTCGGCAGAACCGTTGTGCTGCCAATCGCAACGCCGTTATCGTAAACCGTAATCGTGCTGCCTGGTTCTCCTCGGCCCGTCAGGCGGGGCTGCGACTCGTCGGTAAACTGCCCGGCGGTAATCGTGCCTTTCAGCCCTCCGGTGTCATCGTTAACGATAAATCCTGTCGGCACCGGCGGGGTGGTGACATCCACCGTTACGGTAAAGGCCGGCGAGGCCGGACCGGTGTTACCGGCGATGTCGGTGGCGCGTACGGTAAGCTGGTGGCTGCCTTCGCTCAGGTTAACCGACGGCGTAAAGCTCCAGCTTCCGTTGCTGCCTACAACCGCTGTGCCAATGGCAATGCCGTTATCATAGATGGTGACCGTAGAGCCCGCTTCCGCCGTGCCGGTGAGCTGCGGGCGCGGATCGTTAGTGGTGCTTCCGCTTCCGAGCACGCCGGTATTGGGCGCAACGTCGTCGGTCATGCCGGTGATGGCCGGGGCACCTGGTGCGACCGTATCCACCACGAAGGTCACCGCCGTGGACGCCGGGCTGGTATTGCCTGCCGCATCGGTCGCGGTGGTGGTAATGGCGTGGTTTCCTTCAGACAGGTTGGTCGACGGGGTAAAGCTCCATTTCCCGGTAGCATCGGCCGTGGCGGTGCCGATCGGCTTGCCGTTGTCATAGAAGGTAATAACGGTGCCAGCTTCACTGATGCCACTGAACGTCGGGCGTGCATCGTCCGTGCGTTGTCCGTTGCTCAGCGGGCCCGCTTCGGTGCCCACGTTATCATTGACGGTGACAATCTCGGGGGCAGCCGGCGCGGTTGAATCCGGTGCCGTGACCTGAACGCCCGGGCTGGTATTGCCGGACGGATCGGTGGCGGTGGCGGTGATCTGCTCCCCGTTGGTGAGCGGCGTGCCGAGATCGATAGTAAATTTCCCGTCGCTGCCAGCCTTGCCCGTTCCGATGGTGTTGCCATCGGCATCTTTCAGTGTCACGGTGCTACCCGGCTCAGCCGTACCGGACACGGTTTTGCCGTCAGGCGAAACCTCCAGATTGGCAGGTGCATCCGGCGCGGTGAGATCCGGTGCTGTGACCTGACCACCCTGGCTGGTATTGCCGGACGGGTCGGTGGCCGTGGCGGTGATCTGCTCCCCGTTGGTGAGCGGCGTACCGAGATCGATAGTAAATTTGCCGTCGCTGCCGACCTTGCCCGTTCCAATGGTGTTGCCATCGGCATCTTTAAGGGTAATCGTGCTGCCCGGTTCAGCCGTACCTGTTACGGTTTTGCCGTCAGGTGAGACCTGAAGATTAGTGGGAGCATTCGGAGGCGTAGTATCAGGTTCGGAAGGATTTCCCGGATTACCGGGATTCGGGTTGTTGTTATCGTCATCTCCGCCACCTCCACCGCCGGTTCCCGCCGCAATAGCAATCCCACCTGCGGCGGCCAGGCCACCCAGCACCCAGGGCCACGCAGCGGCGCCGCCGGCATCACTCCCTGACGCCGCCAGTAATGCATCGGTGGAGGCGATGGATTCATAGGTCGCGGCACCGGTTGGATCTTCAATCCACCACAGCGCTCCGTCACTCTCTTCAAGCACCAGCTGGCTTACGCCCTGCGCATCAGTGACGTAGAAATTCTTGAGAGTAATCACTTCGCCCGAATTGAGGGTAATCACCAGATCGTTTCCGCTGCGGGAGTAATCTGCGATGTTGGCTCGATCCACGTTAAGCTTAACGATTGAGGAGTGATCGAGTGTTATCTGTGTCCCTTCCGTGGTCGTTTCCACGCCAGTTAATTTAGATATAACAGATATTTGGCTCATACAGTTATTACTCCAGCAGAGTGATTGGTTACGGCGTGTCAAACAAAGCCATCGTTTCTGAAGGGATGAACGCGCTCCCGGCGAAAATACTGTTTAATAAACAGGATTTACCGTTACTTTCTTTAGCGCGACCGATGCCCGCCAGGATTAAAAGTGGCAACCTCAGGGCAAAGCTAATTATTTACATAGGAAATAGTTGTTTATTTATATGTTTGCGATTTATAAGCCTTATTATTTGTGCAGGTATTAAATTATTTCGTTATAAAAATGATATAGCTATAAATGTCTGAATACGCAAATTAAGTGTTCGTAAACCCAACGCGGCTATTGCAGGGGAGATTAATTGATAGCGTGAATATATTTCGTTAGCTATGAGGGCGCGTGGATAAAGGGTTTCGGCGTAAAAGGTGCAACCCTTAAAACGGTGCTGGTGGGGCGATATTAATAATTATAATATGCGATAAATATCTAATTTTGGTTAGGTTTAATTGCTGCTTAATTGTAGTTTAAGTTAGGGTAAAATATCTGGTGTATGATATATTTAAAACTCTCTCATTTATAAAATATATTTTTACGGGCGGGTTAATTTCTGCTACTCAAAAAAATTACGTATTTTCTTCTCATGTTTAATAAATAAAAGGCCGCAAGCGTGGCCTTTCAGAGGCTATCGGTATTAGCCTAAAGAAATTATGCCGATTTCCACGAGGGCAGCTAATGTCAAAAGAATAAAGAGGATAACAACTATTGGTCTGTACATTTTTAAGGTTCCATCCTTGTGTGAAGTCCTGCCCATCGTGTCCGTTGTCATTTTCCATGGTAATGACGTGCTGTCGTTGATGCTCATCAAAGGGATGCAGTAGATTGAGGAAAATCTGCATTCAGGGTTGGAACCATTTAACGCTGTGTGGGTTGCGTGGCGGGGAGCTGTCGCCACTGGCGGATGTGCTCGATCAGGGCTCTGAGCTTGGGGGCCATATTGTGGCGCTGGGGAAAATAGAGATAAAAACCAGGAAAAGATGGAAGAAACGCATCCAGTAAGGAAACCAGCTGTCCTGATTCAATGTACGGTGTGAAGGTGTCCTCCGTGGCAAAGGTTATACCACCGCCGGCCAGCGCGAGGCTGAGCATAAGACGCAGATCGTTAGTGGTGATTTGTGGTTCAATTGCCACATCGAAAGGGACGCCTGCTTCCTCAAACTCCCAGCGATAGGGGGCAACGTCCGGGGAAGGGCGCCAGCCGATACACCGATGAGCGACCAGCTCACGGGGGTGCGTCGGTGCGCTGTGTGTCGCCAGATAGGAAGGTGAAGCCACCACCCGTTCACGCTGCTGGCCCGTAAGGGGAATAGCGATCATGTCTTTTTCGATAACTTCGCCCAGCCTCACCCCGGCATCATAGCCCGCTGCCACGATATCGAATTCCTCATCTGACACGAAAACATCAAGCGATACCGCAGGATGCGCGGCCGTAAACGAGGCGAGCAGTGGGCCCGAAAGAAACGCTTCCGCAATTGAGGTGACAGCGATCCTGAGCTGTCCGCGCGGTATGCTGTCCGAGGTGACGTCGTCAAAGGCCGCCTCAATGTTGGCGATGGGCCCCAGCAACGATTTATGCAACCGTTCACCCGCTTCGGTGAGCCTTACCGAGCGCGTGGTGCGCATCACCAGCAGGGTCTGAAACCCATCTTCGAGACGTCTTATTCCCTGGCTGACAGCGGAACGGGTTATGCCCAGGCGCCCGGCGGCAGCGCTGAAGCTGCGTTCTTCGGCGACCGCCAGAAAAAGCGGTAACAAATTAAGATCGATTTTCATTGTTTAACATTGCTAACCAGTGAGTCCAGTAAAGGCAGGATACAAGAAACAATGGTCTGTATCTATGATTGCAGTGAACTCAACTGAAGGAGTAAAACATGAACAAAGTCATCTTAATTACCGGCGCCTCCAGCGGTATCGGAGAAGGTATCGCCAGAGAGCTCGGCAAGGCAGGCGCAAAAGTGTTCGTGGGTGCACGCAGGCTAGATCGCATCCACGCTCTGGCTGATGAAATCCGCAGCGCAGGAGGGGAGGCAGAGGCTCAGGTATTAGACGTTACCAGCCGCCAGTCGATGGCCGCCTTCGTTCAGGCAGCACGGGATAAGTGGGGCCGAATTGACGTACTTATTAACAACGCGGGCATTATGCCTCTCTCTCCGCTTTCGGCTGGCAAGCAGGATGAGTGGGAACGCACCATTGACGTAAATATCAAGGGCGTACTGTGGGGTATTGGTGCTGTTTTGCCGATTATGGAAGCCCAGGGCTCGGGGCAGATCGTCAATATAGGCTCGATTGGTGCCTTGTCCGTCGTGCCCACGGCCGCCGTCTATTGCGCGACCAAATTTGCGGTACGGGCCATTTCCGATGGTTTACGTCAGGAAAGTTCGAACATCCGTGTGACCTGCGTCAACCCTGGGGTAGTGGAAAGCGAACTGGCCTCGACCATTACGCACGAAGAAACCATGGCGGTGATGGATGCGTACCGGGCTATTGCTCTCAAACCGGCTGATATCGCTCGCGCCGTGCGCCACATCATCGAGGCGCCTGAGAGTGTCGATACCACCGAAATCACCATCAGACCTACGGCCTCTGCAAACTAACGTAGCGGGGGGGGGGACAGAACAACCCCACTCACCCCCCCCCCCCACACGCCTCGCCTGTCTAGAAGAAAAACCCACCCCCCCCCCACACTCCAGTTTGT